>NZ_JACAEU010000156.1:0-111547 GCF_013388695.1 Fischerella sp. | reverse complement strand
TAGGCAAAAACTGTCTCCAAAAAAGTTTCGCCTAAAACAGCATCATCGTCGAGAAAGAGTACATGAGAACCAGTTACAGCCTTTAAAGCATTATTCCTATTAGCCCCTAGACCTTGTCTAGGTCCAGGTAAATATTTCACACTTGGATAATGCGAATAGATAAGGGCTTCGGTATCACTGTTAGTACTGTCATCTGATACGATTGTTTCATGGATTGGATAGGTTGATTGCTCAAGAGAATCTAACGCTTTTTTTAAATTCTCTGGTCTATTTCTTGTACAAATACAAATAGCAACCGTGAATTTTTCAGACATACTTTTCTATAAGAATTTGCAAGTGATACCTACAATTAATTTTTTTGACAATTAGAAACGACGTGCAAATGATGATGGAGTAAAACTTAAAACCAGTGCTGCAATTGCCCGCAAACTAAACTTTCTTTGCAAAGAACGCCAGAAATAAGGACGCGCTTGCTTGGTTTGTGCAGATCGCATTAAGCCGACTCCTAGGTTAGTACTTACTTTTGCCCATTGCTGTTGAAAATAGGGTTTAAATTCCTTGAGTCTTTCATCTTCCATAAAACGCTCGAAGCAGAACATATCCGCTTGAGCTTTGCGGATTTTTGCTTGGTAGTTTTGTCTACCACTCATCATTGTTTCCGTTTGATCATGTCTGCGATATCTAGTTAATTTTTCAGGACAATAGTAAGCACCCATTCCAGTACAGCAACAAAGGTAGGTCAAGTAAATATCCCACGAGCCACCCACTTCCTCCGGAATTTTATCCCAATCTATAGCCTCTGTGCGAATTACAGCCGCCATTGCTGTAGCTATTGCTTGATCCACTAAACCAATTTTGTAAAAAGGTTGGTAAATGCCCTCTTGAAGATTAGTCCGTTTAAATAGCTCTGAACAATGTTCTGTAATGGCATCATTGATTGTACCATCAGCATCAATGACATAATGGTCACAAAAAGCCAAAACCAAATTAGGATTAGCTTCTAGGGGAGGAATAAGCTTTTCTAAAAAGTTTTCTTCCCACATGTCATCATCAAGCAGGGTAGCAATATATTTCCCGCGTGCCATTTTGAAGGCTTTCATGGTATTTGCGAACATTCCTAAATTCGTCTCATTGCGTGAAAAGCGAATTCGCGGATCATTAAAAGACTCCACCAGTGCTTGTGGGTTTTCCGGACTACAATTATCAGAAACAATAATTTCTATATTTTTATAGGTTTGTCGAACAGCAGTTTGCAAAGCTTGTTGCAAGTAGTCTGGACGATTGTAAGTGGGAGTGATAACACTGACTAAAGGCTCTTGAGAATTAGTGTGTAAAGTTTTTTGTAATTCAGTGGATACAACCATAGACTTGAATTAGTTTCTAAGGTATGGAAAATTTTTACATTAACAGGTATATATTGAGATAAAGACTTAATTTGGAATAACAAAAAATTAGCTATATTCTGTTCAAACTACGTCTTTCTAACCAAAGTTTAACCACAGTGTTTAACTTTGAAGGTAATTTCGTCTCCCACGGATTTTGCAATGCTAAAAGACTAAGTAAGACCAAACTTGTTCTGTTACCTAATTTGTATTTGAGCAGTTGATAAGGCCAATGACCTGCAAGATTAACTTCTCGATCAATACCTAAATCTTTCAGTTTACTATTCAGCATCTTGGCACGGAATTCATGGTCTTGCAATATACGCATATCCCGGGTATCTTTCTGCGCTCCACTAGAGTTACTCCAATTATTGGAGCCATGAGTACGATACTGAGATAAAACTCTATCTATGCCTACTACCTCTCCCAAAAACGGAGCTAAATCAGCCAGGTAAGAATCTGCACAAATTCGGTATTCTGCTTCTGGGATGTTCATAACTTTGCACAGAAAATCTCTACTGAAACTCAGTGCTGTAGAAGGTGGAAAGGGCCACCAACCTCCTGTTCTTGCTACTTGACTGGAAATATCTCCTTTTATAGGTTTGTAAGGTGGCCAGGGTACACTGATGATTTTGCCTACTGTATCAATATTTTCTACTTTATGGTAAACGACCGCAGCCTTGGGATAGGTATTGAAAGCTTCAACTACCTTTTCGACTTTTTGAGGCAACCATACATCGTCTGAATCTAAAAAACAAATTATCTTACCTTGGCTGACAGCAAATCCTGCATTGAAAGCCGAGGCTTGCCCACCATTTTCTTTATATATAGGAATGATTTTATCTTCGTAGCCAGCAATGATTTCCCGCGAGTGATCTGTGGAACCATCGTCTACTACAATTATTTCTGTGTTGGGATACGTTTGATTAAGAGCGCTATTGAGCGCATCTTTTATATACAGAGCATAATTGTAGTTATTAATTAAAATAGTCACCAAAGGTTGCTCTATATTCATGATCGATCTATTTCTCCCCAAATAATTTTGCGTTTTAGTAAAGATTCCAGCATATTAGTTATGCTCCATTGATTTAAGATTAGAAATCTCAAAAAGTGTAACAAGTTTGAATTAGTTTAATATAGTCTGGGCGTAATTTCTCCCAACTGAAGCGATTGTAAACACTTTGATGACGACGAATGCGCTTAGATGAGTCGTGAGATTCTGCTAAAGCTTGGGGTACTAAACCTGCTAAACTACCCTGATTATTAAAATCTGCATAATATCCTTCTTTTCCTACTACAAAGCGAGCAACTTCATAATCGTGCGCCATACATGGTAAACCATAAGACATTGCTTCTGCAAAAACTCGTCCGAAGCCTTCGTGTAGAGAGGCTAGTACAAAAGCATCGGCAATTTTGTAGTAATTTGGCATTTCCTGATGAGGAACAGTTCTAATCTGGAAATTTTCAGTTCCAAGTAGTTCGTTGGCAAGTTTAAAAATTTCCGGTGATTCCTCGGTTTTTTGCCCTAACATGAGAAGATAGGGACGCGGTTCGGGTAAAGCAGCTATTTCACGAATGAGGTAATCCATACGCTTGTGAGCTTTACCAATGGCTCCTACTGAGAGAATCAAAGGTCGCTGTTCGGGTAATTCCAGCTTACGCCGCAAAGCTTGTCGTTGTTCTGGTCTCAATATCTCTACCTTGAATAGCATTTTGAATCCATTGGGAAGCAAGGTTTGCTTTTGGGCTGGCAATCCTACATCCAAAGCAGCTTGCAAATGAGTAGGTGCTAATTGATGCACATAATTCCAGCGAAAGATATTATTAATTGTTGATGTTGGGCCTCCGTTGCGAAATAAAAGCTTATAGCTTTGTTTTGTCAAACGACGCCAATGCCAAAGTAAATCGCCTACACTTTCATCACTGAAGTAAATAACATCTGGTTTGCCAAAATAAATGTATGGCAATAGGCTAATGAAAAACGACAATTGTTCAGTGAAGTAAGGGTCTTTCCTTCTGTAAATTGTGCCGATAACAAATTGGCTAATTTGAGTTGTTAGCCATTTTTGCCGCGGTAAGTTCCATAAAGTAATCTCTTTTTTAGAGGGCTGTCCGCCACCTTTGAAAAGAGTGATGTCAAAGCAATTAGCTTCTGATAAAACATCGAAGCATTCCCGAGTAAAAGATTCATAGCCACGGTTGACTTGACCGAGTCCTGAGCATATTAGAAAAATTTTAATCATTTCATGTTTTTAAGTAAATTTACAACATAAGTAGATGCTCCTGTCAGCTTTGACGATTATAGTTTGGATTGATTACAATATCTTTCCTATAGCGAATCTTTAATGACTAAAGATCCTTGAGGACAGCTTTAATTTATCTGTCCCATTTCATGTTGCATTTGGTGATATTTCCAAAGCTTTCCACGTTGTTCTAGCAACTCTTGATATTGCCCTTGTTCTACAATCCGTCCCTGTTCAAGCACCACTACCTTGTCAGCTCTAATAATTGTTGATAAACGGTGGGCGATCGCAATTACGGTTCTACCCACAGATAGCTTTTCGATTGATTCCTGAATTAATCGCTCTGATACAGAATCTAAAGCACTGGTAGCTTCATCCAATATCAGTATTTCTGGATCGCGTAGCAAAGCACGAGCGATCGCGATCCGCTGTCTTTGTCCTCCAGATAACCGGACGCCGCGATCGCCTAATTGTGTATCAAAACCTTCAGGCATCTCTTCAATAAATTCCAGTGCATTTGCTAGTCGAGCTACTTCTCGAATTTGAGCCTCGCTTGCTCCTGATGTACCATAGGCAATATTGTTCCAAATAGAAGTATTAAAAATAAATGTATCTTGGCTGACTACAGCCATTCTGCGACGCAGTGAGTTAATTTCAAACTGTCGCAGGTCAACTCCATCAATTAAAACCTGTCCTTGTGTTGGATCGTAAAATCGAGTAATTAGATCCGCTAATGTTGTTTTACCAGCGCCAGAAGCTCCAACCAGCGCTGTCATTTTTCCCCGTTCAATTGTTAGTGTAATGTTTTGTAAAACCAAGCTACTGGGATCGTAGCCAAAATCCGCAGATACTATATCAATCGAGCGTTTGAAGCCGCTAAATAAAATATTGCCGTTGTAGAAGTATGTTTTATTGTCAGTTCTGAGAATTTCCTTAAGCTTTTCTAGCGAGCCTTTCAAAGTACTGAGATATGCTACTGTGCCGTTAATATCCTGAATATTCGGTACGAGGCGAACTAATACAAAGAAAAATGTCAGCAATGAAGCGACTGGCAGCGTTAATTTCGTAAACGAAATAACAATTAAACTGATCAGAACTGTAGTAGCTATACCTTCTGCTAAAGGTCTCACCAGCGTCCAAGCCATGACAACTTTGATGGAAGAGTTGAGTAAGTTATTACTGGCTTTGTAAAAACGCTGACGTTCAAATTCTTGTGTACCAAATGAGTGAATAGTACGAATACCGTTAATAAATTCTGTCGCTGTAGATGCAAAATTAGCGTTGGCATTGGAAATTCCAAAACTTGTTTCTCTAATCCGGGAATTTAGTGTTGATAATCCTACTGCTAATAGTGAAAATACCAGTACTGAAATAATTGAAAGTTCCCATGAAATCATAAACATCGCGAGCAAGTAGACACTGACTGTCATTGTTCGCGTAATTAAAAAACCAACACCACCAAATGCCTGTTTTAACCTCTCTATCTCCGTTGTCATTGTGTTAATGAGTTCGCCACCACGGCTTTTGGCAAAATAACTCAGTGGCAATGCTTGCAATTGCTCAAATATTTGCTTTCGCAGACGATCTGCAAGATTTAGTTGAGCAGAGTCAGTGTAAACTGCTGAAAAGTAGTTGAAGGTTGCACGCAACCAAGTGCTTACTAAGATTAAAATAGATATCAGATATAGAGGATTAATACCTGGTGTATTGGCAATCCAAGCATCCAACCAAGCAATACCTATCTTAGGTTGGGCATTAGGATTAGTTAAGCTCTGCAAAAAAGAAAGTAGAAAACCAATGCTAACACCTTCAAATGTTGCTGCTAGGAAAGAAAAAACAACAGCTAAAATTGCTATTTTGCGAAAGTGTTTAAATTCTTGTAAGATTAAATAGTTTTCCTGCCAGAAATTGGTAGTTTTGACTAAGCTCTTGATGAGATTACGGATTGGCTTGGAAACTCTGAGATGCATGGGTGTTTTTTCTAAGATCATCTTGACAAGGCAGAACAGAATGCTTGAGTTCTATGTACAAATTGATAGAGCAATATTACTATGCTTTTGCTTGCAAGCGTTGGCATTGCAAGCAGTCGCACATAGTATAGCTCTCATCAACTCATTTTTATGAGATTTGCTTTGGCAGTCCAAGCATAATAACTCTGTATAAATTGAGTAGTGAACCTGCCGCTGAAATTAAATTCACTACTTAATTAAGTCAGTTACAAGTTACAGAGCTTGGCTATCTAAAGGCAATAGTTGAGATTCTGCTTCTACTTGCCATGAATCAATAATCCCCGGCAGCTTATTCAGTTGTCCTTGCCTTTCTGAATTTAGTTGCACCGCTTCTGTCAATGTCAAGCAACGGGGTCCGCTCAAGCTCATTTCACCGCGCAGTACATTCAACAACAACGGCAGATTTTGAAATCCGTATCTCTGCATCCAACGCCCTAAAATCGTGATACCCTGTTCGTCTTCGCTAAGTTCCACATAACCCGCTTCCCGAACATTGAGGTGTGTTTTTTGGTCGATCGCAGTTGTGCGGAACTTGAACATTCTAAACAACCTACCCCGTTCTCCCACACGCCACTCCTGCTCCAAAATTTGTCCTGGAGAGTACAAGCGCATCAGCCACACTAATCCCAGCATGAGTGGACTCATTGCCACCAGAAACACTAAGGCAACTATCCAATCTACCATGCGCTTTAACTGCCTCAAGATTAAGCTTTGGGGTTTTCGCTTTTGTCCAGATGGTACACGCAAGTATATCGGCTTTGACGCTTTTTCGCAGGCATTAGCCCAAAAGTTTAATCTTGCTTCTCCTAACTTTGGGTCTATGCGAACTAAATTTACTGGCGAATGCTTTAAGCACTCCACTAAGGATTGTTCGTCATCTAACGATGCTATGTATGGCTGTTTAATTTGCCCAGCAGGTTTTACCAAAAGTTGATTCCGCCGCCACACAAGTGTGCAATATGAGTAGCGGTCTTTGTGTTGCTGGCCAGCAGTGTAGCGATCGTCTAAAGTTGAAATAATTGAGGTAGTCATAATGTATTGATACTTAAATATATAAGAAGGTAGATTGCTTACCTGATATCACTATTGAGCAAAAGAACTTGAACCGTACTTAATTTTTTACTAGACAAAATCTGGAATCAATCGAGTAGATAAAACAGGATTAATTACCTTATAGTCTTCTACACATCTTGTTTGTTAGTTTCCAGATTTTAGGAGATGAATATCTATAAATACTTAAAGGTATTTGTTAGCGCTTTGATTTATCTATAAATTTTCATTTCGGACTTTGAATTTTGATGACAATGTGCTTCAATAACTAGGATATAAGAATCCGTAAAAATAGCGGACGTAAAAATAGATTCTTTATTCACTCTTTAAATAGCTTGCGCCTTTCCTCAGCGATTATTAAGTTCTTATGAATCAGCTAAAAAGTGAAATTATGACAATTGCTTTTTAATAATTTTAAATTAGCGTTTAACACAATCTTAATTATTATTAGGACTTACGCACTGTACAAATAGATCATCATGTGTATTAACGAAATTTGGTTGTTTCAGGCTTTTTAGAATTACCCTTTGATGGTTGGCGATCGCTTAAAAGCGTCGAAAAACTAATCTCTAATGGCTGAAATTCATACCCCATGTTTGGTTTGGTATTTTCTGTCAATGCGTAAGTCCTAATTATGAATAATATAAAACGTGATGAAGCAAGAAAGCAGTTGTGCGCAGAATTAAAATTCTGCTGATTTCATGTTTTTATGTCATGTTTTCATGCTTACTTGATTTCAATATGGCTATTTACCTTTTATGCAAAATAAGCATAATATTTCCTAGAAGGCTGGAAATTCTTTCAGGAGTAGGAATTTTACTTATGTCTTCCGTAGTAGTAACCGAGGCGATCGCCTTTTTGAATTTCCTATACATGCTATGTTAAAATTTATACATTGTTTCTAAAATTGGATACAACTAAAAAATAAGTACATTGCACATACTATTTTAAATTAGTAATTTTGAAACTCTTATCAAAAAAATAACTAAGTTAGATTCTATTTATAGATTTTCTGCTTGCCAAACTTCAAACAGCCTGGATCAAGCAATTGGAGGGTAGTTAGGCGTATAAAAGCTTAACTGTGCTCCTAACCTACCCTAAGTTTGTAGCTAAGCGGGAAAAATCTGGTTATTTTTCCATAGCTTGTTGCAGTGCAAGTGTGTGTTGTTTTGCATAAGGTATGTAAGTGCTCTCAGAGTTTGATACTCCATTTGCCACAACACCAATCAGGTTTAACCGATTGAGCATGGCTGTAGCTTGTGCCAGTTGGGCTTTTGTCACCTTACCAATACTTGCTACCATTACGACACTACGACAAGATGATGCTGTAAGTAGGGCATCCACCAAACCTAGAACTGGAGGAGCATCTACAATTACCAAATCATAGTTCTCCTCAAATGCTGCCATCAATTCCTCCATTCGAGGAGAACTCAACAAATTGGCTGGGTCAGCTGGTGTTGGTCCGGCAGTTAAAATATCAATGTAGGATGAACCGGAAGATGGAATACTAATTTGGTTGGGTAGAGTAGACTCACTTACCAATAGAGTAGAAAGTCCCTGTTCGTTGGGAAGATTGAGTTGTTTGTGGAGGCTGGGGGCGCGCAAGTTAGCATCGATGAGCAGCACTCGTTTATGCAAACGAGCAGCACTCATTGCCAAACCCAATGCTAAACCTGATTTGCCATCGTCGGGTAATGCCGAAGTCACCATCAGAGATCTGAACGTGGAAACTGAATTCACAAGTTCAATATTTTTATAAATCAGATCCAGCGATTCCCAGCGTGGTGAAGATTGCAATACCTGAATTGTCCAAGGTGCAAGCACCTCTGGTTTACCGAAAGGTAACTTGAATACTGATTCTCTAGTTTTGGCTAGGGGTAACTTGGGGGTGGTTCCTAACACTGGTAAGGCAAGCTGCTTCTCTAGCTCAGCAGTGGTGTGAACGGAATCATCAGATGCATCACGAATAAAAGCGACAACAGCTCCCAACATCAATCCAACTACTGCACCCAACATGAGGTTTTGCTGGAGATTCGGGCCTAAAAAAGAACCTTCGCGCGGTTCTTCCACCATTTGCCAGTTAAACCCGCCTTTGGCGAGTTCCTGCCGTAATTCTTGTTCTGCTTTCAACAGTTGCTGCAACCTTTCACGATTAAGTTGAATTTGGGGTTGTAAGCGACCGTACTCAGCTAACTTCGCTGGGAAGCTTTTGAGTTCCTCACGCACTTGTTTTTCTTTCTCAACCAGAGTTTGGTCGCGAGCTGCTAAGGCTAGTAGATTTGTTTGTGTCTCTACTAACTGGCCAGCGAGATTCAGATCAATTTGACCAAACTGTCCTTGTTGGAGTGAGCTATCCCCTTGTTGAGCGCTAGCATCTCCAGATTGACCTCCTAAAGCACGTCCAGCTTCTTGTTGCAACAATGCTAATTGGCTTTGACGTTGCTCCAGTAGTTTTTGCACTTGGGGAGTTTCATCGGTGAAACGTAAACGTTCCTGTGCTAAGGCCAGTTCTGTTTTTTGGACTTCGTTGAGTAACGCCTGATAGCGAGAAGACTGACTCAGACGAGAAGCAACCAGAGCATTTTTTGGACTACGGTTCAGTTGTTGTTGCAAGTTAGCATAGCGGGCCCTTCCCTCCTCAAACTGAGAACGAGTTGTGCGTCTTTCTTGCAGAATATTATTTAAATTATCTTCTAGAGCTTTTGCCTGTGCCTCAGGATCGATTAAATTCTGGGCTCTGCGGAAGCGCTGCAAATTTGCTTCTGCGGCATTCAGTTCGGTAGTTACTTTGGTTATTTGTTCTCTTACAACTCTAAGACCTTTTTTTAAACGCTCATCCTGCTGTTCTCTGTTGTATTCCAAATAAACTTGTTGTAATACCTTTAAGACTCTTTGTGTTTTTTCTGGATCTGTATCGGTGAATTCTGCTTGGAAAATGTTAGTAGGATCATCTTCTTTTGTTTTTAATTGATTTAAAACTAAAGCAGCCTGGATTTGCTCCGCAGTAATGTCCGGATACTCAGGCTTGAGTTTATCAGCAGCTTTTTGCAGAAGTTTGGAACTCTGCATCAAGTTGAGTTGAGTGGCAGTATCTATCTTAACGCCAGAGTCGATAAACCTATTTTCTTCAGCGCCTCCCCCCTGTGGGTTGCTTTTATAGTTTGGTTCTATCAACAACTGCATTGAGCTTTTGTAAGTAGGTGGTGTTTTTTTCGTTATGGCGGCAGCAATGGCAATAGAAGCGATAAATACTACCAAAAACCAAGGAAATCGGCGGATTAAAACCGCGAATATTTGCCCATAACCCGGTTCTGTTTCAGTAACTGGATTTACATGGGGACTCAGACTAGATTGCATCACGTTTACTATTCCTCAGCTAATCAATTAAACGAGTGATGGATTTAAGTTACAAGTTTGGTTAATAACTTGTTCAACTTTACTAAAGAAGGCTTGTTCTGAGAAATTTGATACTGCATAATTACGAATATAATCGTAATTCCAAGCTATTTCCCTGGCTTCTAGTAGTGCAGATTGTATGGATTCGGGCGTTTGCCTCTTAAAAAAGACTCCAGTTCTACCAGGTACTTGAGTATCTAATACTCCACCTGCACCATAGGCAATCACTGGTGTTCCACTGGCATTGGCCTCTACTGGAACTAATCCGTAGTCCTCTAGGGCTGCTACTATAACTGACTTAGCTTTAGCAAATAACTGCGTGCGTTCGGCATCTGTGACGTGTCCTAAAAACTCTACATTGCTCAAGGCTTTAGATTGTAAGCGCTCCCGTTCTGGCCCATTTCCTGATATTAGTAGTCGCCACCCCAGCCAATTAAAAGCTTCGATTATTATATCAAGACGCTTGTAGCTGATCATCCGAGCGGAGGCGAGGTAGTAATCTTCTTTGGTATCTGCAAAAACGAACTTACTCGTATCTATAGGATAGTTAATAACAATGGCCTGCTTCGCGTAAGTCTGTTTGATGCGACGAGCTACAACACTGGAGTTGGCAATGTAAAGATCTGGTTCTTGTGCATATGTAAGATCCACCTTTCTCATGACTTGGAAGACTTGTTCGATGAGAGGAGCAAAATATCGATAGTCTCCGTACTCACGCAAATAGGTTTCTGTATCCCACAAAAAACGGGTGATATTGTGACAGAAGCAAATGTGCTTTGCTGAAGGTTTTTTTCGCACGGCCTTAGCAAAACTGGTGCTACTACTGATAATCAAATCGTAGTCTTGTAAATCCAAGGCCCGAAAGGCAGGAAAATAGAAAGGAGCCATGAGGCGAAAATGTTTAGCCGCACCAGGAATATTCTGTAAAAAGGTCGTGTTGACGATTCGCTCACCTAGATCGATAGTTTGCTCAGGGTCGTACACTGAGGTGTATATGTCTGCTTGAGGGTAGCGTTTGCAGAGTAATTCAAACACCCTTTCTGCGCCCCCTTTCTGGGTTAAGTAATCATGTACTAAAGCAATTTTCATAGTATTCCTTGTGAATTTACTCTATACAACAGCTACACCCACTGCTTAGCCATTTACCCATCGTTGTTTTTAATACAGTTTGTCGGCAGAGAAATCCTGAAATGGTTTTTAAGATTTAAAAAAGTAGCTGTAAGTGTCCGGATTTTGTAAAGTTTTGATGAATATTTACGATTTGTGAAAACCATTAGGCGATCGCACTTAATCATACGTGCGAACAAATTTCTTGCTCTGTTGAGCATAAATGGGTCGGCAACAAATCCTGCACGAACATCTGATACATCTCGGCGGGTCAGAAAAGGGTTTTTTGCTGATCTGGAGAATACAAATCAAATAAAGATTTGCCTATATAGATTCCGATTGACCATTGATTACACTTTTCGGGCACTCCTATCAGTGAGTTATTGAGTAACTTGGGCGGTGGTTTGTCGAGCAGCAACATCAACGGTTGTTTAATTAGCGCTTTTAAAGTCCTCATGTCGAAATTTTCCTTGAATTGAGGGAAAAAGTTTAGTATTATATGATGTTGTTTACGAAAACTTTAATTTGCTTTTATAAATTCGTAATGGGATATCCTGGCTTACACTGTATTTCTAAGGATATTCATGCACACCTGTGGATATACTTAACATTGCCTTGCATTCTTTTTGTAAATTTTTAGTTAAAATTGCGTATATTTTAGATAAGATATATCGTTAGAATGTGAATTTTGTATAGAGAATAGGCTTTGGATATCTCCGCTTGTGAATATTGAAATATTTCTTGCAGGCATAGAGACGAAGTAGAGACGCGTACGCCGCAGGCGTTCCCGCAGGGTAATTTCGCGTCTCTACTTCTGGATTCATATCTTTGATTCAGCAACGCCCGAACTTTCCTTAGTTAGGAAAACATACTGTTTAACAGCCTTATCCTTTTGCTAAAAGAGCAGGTTCTGGAACAGCAAGGTTTGCTTTGTGACTGTGAGATTTTTGAATTGTATCTATGGTATTTTTATAAACCTGAGCAAATCTTTCCCTTGTATGATTGGCTCTTGCAAACTCCCAAGAGTTTCTTGCCATCTGTTTTAGCTTTTGTGCAGGGAGGCTAGAAATCATTTGAATAGAACTCTTGATTTCTTCAATCGAGCATTCTTTGAAAATCACACCATAATCATCACTCACATCCACACTCGCTTCATAACTGACAAGTGGTATAAGACCTGCATGCATACAATTGATAACGCAACCACCACCACCTTCTGAACAGGAAGGATAGACAATACCAATACAACTATTAAGAATATTGATAAAATTCTGGCTGTCTAAATCAACCCATCCAACAGTATGAATATTAGGAGTTTGATAAAGTTCTTTGTAGAATTCTTTGACAAAATCCTCTTCTTTGTTGATTGGCCCACAAATAGTTAAATGATAGTCAGGCATTTGTGCAAAGGCATCTAAAAGCAAATCTAATCCTTTGTGAACTAGACCACCACTACCAAACCAGAGAAAATGCTTGCGACAAGCTTCAAAATCTTTTTCTTCTGGGCAAGGATAAGTTACTTGACTAGATATAGGAACACGATAGAGAGGTTTTTGAGTATATCTGTAGGTACTTAAAGTAAATTCATTACCCAGAACAATAGCACAGTCTGCATGTTCAATTGCTTTGTTAGGAGCCTCAAATCTACGAGGCATCAGAGTAACGCCCCGTCGTTGTTGTAGTGCCAGTATCCTGTTGGCTTCAGCGGCATTATGGAACAAAAGATGAGCTGTATCTGCATGGAATATTTTTATGCAATCTTTACTTAGGTATGGTGCGCTTCTTTGCAAATTCCAACGAGTTTCAATAAAAAATGCATAATCTTTTCGCGGAAGAAAGACGTCATTATCGAAACGAATCACATCTACACAATATCCCATTTCTAAAAAAGTCTTTGCCATTTGCAGGCATTCCCAATAGTGAGTGTGGGAAGTTGGAATAGGTTCACCTGGCTTTAATAGAAATGGTTTAAGAATATAGGAGATAAGTACATTACCTACGGCAGGACGATTTGGCTGGAGTGAAACTATTCTTCGTCTTTCCATGCGACCTTGTATTTTGCCTGCCAAAACAGTAATATTACTTGTTAAGCTCTTGATCAAGTTCATTTGTGCATACCCCTTATTGCCATGAATAATCAAAGTTTTTTGAAAACTTGATTGTTGAGTTCCTACTGACTGTAGCTGATGAAAGCTAAGACTGAAGATAGCGTAAATACAAATTTCATTATATTTACACAAATAAATATACAGGCTCCGCACTGAAAATTTCGGTAAGTAAGATCAGAAAAAACGAGTTATGACCAGGCGGTAAATTTACCGCCTGGTCAAGTCAGTTTTGGATGAATAAGGTTGGAGTGTTATATCAAGTTCTTTTAGTCACTTATAATAAAAAACCTCACCCCCATCCCCTCTCCTTGCCAAGGAGAGGGGTGCCAGAGGCGAGGTGAGGTTAAACGAGAATTATAAGTAATCATGCGAACTTGTTATTAATCTGTTTTACTAGTTTTAGCTAAAGGCCAAAACTTACTCATAGGCTAAATATACACATTGCAGAAGCTAGTGCAAGCTGCGCTCTGAGCTACTTAACTTAGAGTCTGCCACAAAGATTTTAACAGGCTAAGGGAGTTCGTAGTAAGTACTAAGCGTGCTTAAATGAGGGCTAAAGCCCACCCTTCGGGTAGGCGCGTAGCGACTTCTGCAAGTAGCCGCTCTTACGAGCGTCTACACTACAAACCTATCAAAATTAGTGTGGTGGACTATTAGACTGCCGTCAGTGTTTTAGAAGAAGCGAAATAAGCATTTTGCTCTGCTCTGAGTTTGTCACAAAGCCTACCTGCTGGTAATTCCACATCATCATAGGTGAGAACTTGATCCTTGGGAATATCTCGCTTGAGACGGCATCCCTCAGCTAAACCCATAGGTAGGAGATTTTGTTGTTGGACTATGTTAGAGTTTTCACACTGTCCGTAGGTCATGTAATAGCCTATGCCATCTAAAGTTTCCCCAGCTTTCAAGTCAATTTTGGCAGTGGTGACAACATCGACAATGGGGGCACCCAAAGGACTGAGAACGTAATCTCCGAAGAGAACTGCACGTGCAACAGAGATTGGCACTTCAAAGTGACAAAGGTGATAAGGAGTATAGAAACTATATAAGGGACCTTCACCTAATTTGTACAAGTTGAGGTAATGACGTTGTTTGGGATCGTCGTGAGTGCCAAAAACAAAAACTCCCGGGCCGGGTTTTGCACCAACGACGTAATCTACTATGCCGCCCAATTCTTTGAGTTGTTCAACGTCATACATGTTGGTCATTTCATCAACATGACCGTCGAAATTGTATCCCAGCATTCCCCGTTTGGCAACCTTCATCCCTGTGGCGTTAGCAACGATCGCCTGCTCAAAGGAAATTTTTGTGCCGTCAGCAAAGCTAGTGACCATGTGGGCTTTTTGCCCCCAACGCTTAGCAAATGCTTCCTGGGTGGTTGGGTTTCGATATGGGTCTTGCAGGCCTTTGATATTACCACACAACAGAGGAGTTAGACCTATACTTTTCACAAAGCGGTAGAGGTTCATTTGTACCCCTGGCTGGTCGCCATCACAGGCGGTGAGGATGACACCTGCTTTGTCAGCGTACACTTTCAGAATTGAACCGATGGTGCCATCGAGTTCGGCATTCATCATGATCGCATGCTTGCGATGAGCGATCGCTTCCATAATTACATGAGCGCCAAATTCAACTGCGCCTGTCACCTCTATTAAAGCATCGATGCCTTCAGCCCGGCACAATAACATCGCATCTTCGGTGACTGCATAGCCGCCACTGGCGATCGCATCTTCTAATTCGGTGACAGTGGAAGCGACTTTAAAATTCTCAATTCCCGCTTCTGAATAGGCTCGTTTTGCTGCATCAAGACTGCGGTTAGAGATAGCGACTAATTCCATACCGGGAACGGAATTAGCAATTTGATTGGCAATTCCTCGACCCATAAAGCCAGCACCGATCATCCCAACTTTAATGGGGTTGCCAGCTTCTGCACGAGCAGCTAAAGCGCGATCGACAATAATCATGATCTAAACTCCTGTAGAAATTGTCTGTTTATTCTTGAAGGAAATAAAGAAGTGTGAGATCACTTCTTATTGGTATATTTCACTAGAGAAACAACCTTGAGAAATTGCATATACTTGATGTGCTTTTTATCTTTGTGAAGATAAAAGATATAAAATAGCCAATGTGATTGATAGATCTAGTTGGTATATGCATTCCCAGATTCATTCGCTCAACTAATCAATTTTCTAGAGCAGTTAAACATTTATCTAGGTTGCGTACCACCGACACTCATCATTCTCATCAAAGGCCAATTTGCATCTTTCTCAGAAATTTCAGTTACTTCTAGAGGCCATTGAATGTTAAAAAATGGATCGTCATAGCGCAGACCTCTTTCATACCCTGGTGTGTAAAACTCCCCGACTTGATACACAACTTCCGCCCCATCGGTGAGTGCTTGATAGCCGTGAGCAAACATTTCCGGTACATATAAAGCATGATGGTTTTCTGCGGTTAGTTCCACACCAATATGTTGCAAGAAAGTGGGTGACTCAGGACGCATATCAATAATTACGTCGTAGATAGCGCCTTGAGTACAGCGAACTAATTTAGTTTCCGCTGCTGGGGAAATTTGATAGTGCATTCCCCGTAAGGTTCCTTTTTTATAGTTGAAAGACAAATTGCACTGAGCAACTGCTGGCTTTAAACCATGTGCCTCAAATTCTTTAGCGCAGAAAGTGCGAGCGAAGAAACCACGATGGTCGTGCTTTTGTTCTAGTTCAATAATATATGCGCCTTTGAGTTCGGTTTCGATGAAAATCATTGACAACCTCGTTGAATGAATATGATTTGGTTAGTGGTTAGTGGATAGTGGTTAGTAGTTAGTGGTAGATAACTACTAACTACTAACTATTAACTATTAAGTAATTCTGATGTTTGGCGTAATTCTGGTTTGGGGAAAGTATCGTCCCAGTACTGAGTACAAAGTTCTGGTCGTTTGGGTGGGTTAGCAGTGTACACAAAAAACAGTGCTGACCTTTCTTCTGTTCTAAGAGTTCCGTGATGCAAGGCAGTTTTTGGATCTGCAAAAATCACAGTTCCTGCTGGCCCGGGACAGGATTTCCAAGCTGACTTGGGAATAATTTCTTGCAATTGTTCATCGTTGATTCCTAAATATCCTGACTGCCATAACTTGTAGTAAATGCGGTAGTAATTCAAGCTGTGTAAAGGAGTTAAAGATAACGGAACGTATTCAAAAGGCCCGTGTTTTTCTTCTACATCAGTCAAATATATAATGACTTTGACCATCCGGCGGTCTTCTGAATCTTTATGCCACAGCAGCGTACCAAATTGATTTTCATTGGGAAAATCTTTGCGTAAATGTACACCTTGAAAGGCGACAGGAAGACCGATATAATTTTCGACGATGTTGAGTAGTTTTTGTTCGCTTCCCCAGGTAAAAAATTCTGGTAAATCTGTAACTGTGTAAATTTGCGGTAGTCTTTGAGCGATCTGACTATTTTGCACTGCTGCCATTGTGGACAGTTGATTGCGAGCAGCATTAAGCAAATTGGTAGTGGAATCTAACCCCAAGTCGGCGAGTGTAGTAACGTAAACTCCTTCGCGTTTGAGAGCGTCAACAATTACGCGATCGCGCTCTGCAATTGCGGGTAGATTTTTTGTATGTTTCCAAAGAGCGAATTTGTAGTCAATTTCGGAGTTTAAGGCTGTTACTTTATTTTTGATAGCGTTAAGCATCAGATGATTACCTCATGCATTAGATATATTTGGGATATTGTTTTTGCAGCTTATTGTTGATATTTTCTCAACCTGGAAGTAGACGGATTATTTGTCTCTACTATTTCAATATTTTTAGCTGCCATAATGTCAAAAGCAGACAGGCTTACTAAAGCAAAAAAGGGAAGTGCTGTTTGTAAAGCGAATACAGGCCATCTTCTCAAAGCACCTAAAAAGACTTTGAAATTGGCATCTTTAAAGCTCTTTAAAATCATCTGTCGGCAAAATAGCTTAGAATAGCCATTTTCTTCTAGTTTCATCAGCACTTCAGATGTATGTTTGTATTGCATCAATAATGCTGACCTTGGCTCTTTTTGCCAATAACTTACGCCGACAACGCATTCAAGATAGGTATCTTTAGTTACAATGGTTCTCCCATTAGCAGCACAAAAACCAGCTAAATATGCCAAAGATATCCAGTTATCTGCGGCGTTTGGCCAGATTTGCAAAGCACGTTGTACGATATCAGTTCGATAAATAGAAGCAGTGAGGAAAATTACAGCACCAACACTTTTGAAAAAACAATGTTCAAAAATGGCTTTACCGTCGCCATTGCCATCTTCACTATCAATATCAAACCAGCGATTGCCAACTATTGTTGGTGGATGGACTGGTTCACCTGTGATTTTGTTCCGACCAGAAAAGTTGAGAAATAATAATGATAAATCTGGATGTTGTTTGATTTTTGTAATTACGTAAGGAACGGCTCTGTCCTGAATCGGATCGTCATCGCCAATAGTCCAAACATATTTTGTAGTAGCGCTTTTGATGCAATGAATGATATTTTTCATTACACCTAAATTTTCAGGATGTCTAGAAGATTTAAATGTGACATGGCTGAGTATTTCTTGCCACTTCTTAATAACTTCCTGAGTATTGTCAGTGGAACAATTATCGGAAACAAAAATTTCACATTCTGATTCAATACCTTTAATAGCTTGAGCCAGCCACGCCAATTGCTTGTCAAGTAATTCGGCACGGTTGTAAGTGGGAATGGCGATGGTGAGTAATTTGTTCATATTGGATCTAGTCGCATTTGTCTAAAACACAAAAAACAACCTTACATATCTGTGCTAGAGGAAAGAATCATTTCCCTTATAAGAGAAGTCCGAACCAAAATTTTTGATTCGGAAGCTTCAAAAGATTTTACTGCCATTCAGTTCATCTGGCTATTTCTTAGCCCAGAAGAAATCTTGATCAATTTGCTGAGTGCGAATGAGATACTCTAGCTGCTTTAAGCGAGTAAAGCCTCTAGATAAGAAAATATCTTCTGTCATGTCAATTTGGGAAAATAAATCAAATAATTGTTTAGCACCCTGTTCGGCATTCCAATCACACTTAAAGCCAGGTAGCATAGTATTAATTTTCTCGAACGAAACCCGATAACTGCGATTGTCTGCTCCTTGAGAGCCAAAACTTAATTGACAGCCAGGGAAAACATCAGCAATAATTTCAGCTATTTCTTTAACTCGATAGTTATTTGCAGTATCTCCAACGTTAAAAATTTGGTTATGTACAATGTCACGAGGAGCTTCGAGAGTACAGACAATAGCCTTACAAATATCCAATGCGTGGACTAGTGGACGCCAAGGTGTACCATCGCTAGTCATTTTGATTTCTTTAGTAGTCCATGCCAAACCCGCCAAGTTGTTTAAAACAATATCAAAGCGCATCCTGGGGGAAGCACCAAAGGCTGTGGCATTCCGCATAAAGGTAGGAGAGAAATCATCATCAGCTAATGGTTTGACATCTCGCTCTACTAGTGTTTTGCATTCTGCGTAAGCTGTTTGGGGATTAACAGGAGATTGTTCTGTAACGTCTCCTTCTGTTGCTACACCATAGACACTACACGAAGACATGTAGACAAAGCGACGCACTCCTGCTTCTTTTGCCAGTTTGGCAAGGCGAACTGAACCTTTGTGGTTAATATCGTAGGTAATATGGGGTGCAAGCTGTCCAGTGGGATCGTTGGAGAGTTCTGCCATGTGAACTACTGCTTCGACACCTTGCAAATCTTCAAGGGTAATATGACGGATATCTTTGTTGAGAGTTTTAGCTGTGACTTCAGTACCGTGGTACAACCAACCAACTTTATAAAAGCCAGTGTCTACACCGATAACTTCGTGTCCCCGTTGAATTAACAGGGGAGGTAATAATGAGCCAAGATAACCTTCTGTTCCAGTTACTAGTACTTTCATTGATTAAAAAAATCCTTTGTGCTGATTGGTTAAGTTTGATTACGTTTAGAAATAACCCGAGCCGGTACACCAACTGCAATTGAGTAAGGAGGAATATCTCTGTTTACTACTGCTCCTGCTCCAATGACGCTTCCCTGACCGATGGTGACACCATCTACTACTGTCACCCCATGACCGAGCCAACAGTCATCCCCGATTACAACTCCCTTTTTTGTAACTCCCTGGGCTGCAATTGTTAGGTTTGGGTCTGCAAAAGTATGACTGTTACCGTATATTCCTGTATGTGCAGCAATTAAACAGTTTTTACCGATTTTAATGTTGCCATAACCTGCAATGCAGGTATACAAACCGATGTATGTACCTTCGCCAATTTCGATATAGGAATCTTCTAATGTTCCAATATCAACTCCACGTTCAAGAAAAACTCTAGAACCAATAGAAACTTTATTGTTTTCATGACCTAGGGTATTGATGCGTACGCCACTAGAGATTTTCACTCCGTCTCCTATTTCTATACCTGAAGTTCCGTAAAATTTGACATCAGTTTCAATGTAGACGGAACTACCAAACGCAGCAAAAATTAAAGGATACACTCCTTGTCGTAATTGTACTCCTAAGGCAATTGCTGGTACTTTCTCTAAAAGCGTTGTTATTAAGACCTCCTTGATACGGTCTAGTTTAGAAGAAGTTCTTGGTTTTCCCCAACTGTTTGCATCTGCTATTATGTTCATATTAAACGCCTGATAACCAATGTGCTTTTTTATTTATAAAGCACTTATGGTATCAGGCTATCATGGTTTGTAGGTGCTTTTGCTGGGGAATTTGGGCGACTATGGCTTTACCAATTTCAATTGAAGAAGTAGCCGCCGGGGAAGGAGCATTGCATACATGAACTGTGTTTTGTCCATGAATAATTAAAAAGTCGTCCACCAACTTGCCGTCATTCATCAACGCCTGAGCGCGAACTCCGGCGTGGGTGGGGATTAAATCATCAGATTGGACTTCCGGAATTAATTTTTGCAAACTTTTTGTAAAGGCTGCTTTACTAAAGGAACGAATAATTTCCTGGATTCCTTCGTCGGCGTGTTTTGCTGCTAATTTCCAAAAGCCGGGATAGGTCATGACTTCAACAAAGTCACGCAAGTCAAAGTCAGTTTTTTTATAACCTTCGCGCTTGAAACTGAGAACAGCATTTGGTCCAGCGTGGACGCTGCCGTCAATCATCCGGGTAAAATGGACGCCCAAAAAGGGAAACTCTGGATTTGGAACTGGATAAATCAAGCCCTTGACTAAATAGCGTTTTTCTGGCTTCAGTTCGTAATATTCGCCTCGAAAGGGTACAATTTTTGCTTGGGGATCGACTTTACCTAATTTGGCAATGCGATCGCTATGTAATCCAGCACAATTGATAACAAAGCGAGTTTCAAAAGAGCCATTATTTGTTTCTAGTACTAGATTTTCACCACTAGCAACTATATTCTCGACTCTTGTATTAAGTCGCAGTTCACCTCCCTGCTGGGCGATGATTTCAGCATATTTTAGGCAAACTTGCTTATAGTTTGCAATTCCAGTTGAATATACATGAATTCCACCTACACAGCTAACGTGAGGCTCGATTTCCTTAACTTCTTCAGGACTAATTCTTTTAACTTTAATGTCATTCTCTAAACCTCGCTGATACAAGTTTTCTAAGCGAGGTAGTTCTTCTTCGCTAGTGGCAACAATTACCTTACCACAAACTTCATAGTCAATCCCATGCTCTTGGCAAAATTCCACCATTGAGCGACAACCGTCACGGCAAAATTTAGCTTTAAAACTTCCTGGTTTGTAGTAAATACCAGAGTGAATTACGCCGCTGTTATTGCCTGTTTGATGAAATGCCCACTGACTTTCTTTTTCTAATACTAGAATTCGTGCATTGGGATATTGTTTACATAAAGCCATCCCGGTGGAAAGACCAACAATTCCTCCACCTATGATTGCAAAATCGTACATTTGTATTATCGCCCTGTTAGCACAGTAAATACAAGTTCAAGAGTGGAGAGTAAACAGTCAAAAATCAAGAATATGAATTATAAATAATTTTTTATGATTCATAATTCGCAACTTTTGATGCTTACCATACTTTCCAAGGAGCTTGACCACTCTTCCACAGCTCCTCCAAATAATTTTTATCTCTTAAAGTGTCCATAGGCTGCCAAAAGCCATCATGCTTGAACGCAGATAGCTGCTCCATTTCAGCAATCTTTTCTAGTGGTTCTTTTTCCCAAACAGTGGAATCACCAGCAATAAAATTAATTACCTCTGGTTCTAATACAAAAAAGCCACCATTAATCCAAGCACCATCACCTTCCGGCTTTTCGTGAAAACTACTGATCTTAGTTTGCTCGTTGCCTAAAATAATCGCACCAAAGCGTCCTGGTGGTTGAACTGCGGTGAGTGTTCCCAACGTCTTCTGCTCTTGGTGAAATTTAATTAACTCAGTTATATTGACGTTACTGACTCCATCACCGTAGGTGAAGCAAAAAGTTTCATTGCCAATGTGCTCTTTGACTCGCTTTAATCTTCCGCCAGTCATGGTGTTGTCACCTGTATCTACTAGAGTGACGCGCCAAGGCTCAGCATAACCTGAATGTACATTCATTTGGTTAAAGCGCATATCAAAGGTCACGTCTGACATATGTAAGAAGTAATTGGCAAAATACTCTTTAATAACGTAGCCTTTGTAACCGCAGCAGATGATAAAGTCATTAATGCCGTGGGCAGAGTAAAGCTTCATGATGTGCCACAAGATTGGCTTGCCACCAATCTCAACCATAGGCTTTGGTCTGACACTAGTTTCTTCACTGAGGCGTGTACCAAGCCCTCCAGCCAAAATCACTGCTTTCATGCAATTGCCTCTGAATTTCTATGATTTTTTTGGTAGATGAATAGATCAATACCTGATTTTTGCTGTACTTAGAGCAAAATTTATTGCCAATTTTCTCAGTATATAATCTAACCGTATTTTCATGAACAAGTATGAAGACAAGGTGAATAAACTTGCTTTGTCTGTAAAAAAATGGAAAAGATCCATTCATGGTTAGAAAGCTGAGAAAAACATGGAAAACAACCAAATTAGCTAGCTTAAAAGCAATCTTTCATGAGAAAATCTGCTTGAGCTAAGTCAGAATTCAGCTACTAATAGTTATTTTTTTACTTTAGTTTATTGATTCTGTTCTAAGAAAGTTGCGTTGCGGAAGAAAGTATCACATTTGTTTTCAACAGCTACGCAAATACTGCTAAGTGCTTGTTGATAACTATCCATATCTTCTTGCTCAAGAAAAAGTCTGGCAGCTGCCTGTAAATCTTCTACAGCTTTCTTTTGATGTAGGCTTGATTTGCTACCACCATATTGAGCAAGTTCATAATGAACAGTTCCTCGTTTGAGATAAACTTTTGCCATTCGCGAATTGAGATTCAAGGCTTGGTTAAAGTCTTTGATTGCTTGGGTATATTCTTGCTCAAAGTTGCTGCTATATTGGGCAATTTGATAGCGGACAAGACCTAGTTGAAAGTGAGCTTCTGCTCGAGATGGATTAATATTTATTGCTTGGTTAAAATCCGCAATTGCTTTTTTGTAATCTAGCTGAGAATCACCACTGTATTTGGCTAATTGAGCGTGGACAATACCTCTTCTAATGTAAGCTTCAACTTCTTTAGGATTGAGGCGTAGGGCGGCATTAAAGTCAGCAATTGCGAGGTCATAGTTCTTATCATGGTTGCTGCTATATTCAGCTTGGATGTAGTAAACATTACCTCGATTGACAAAAGCTTTTACTTCTTTAGGATTGAGTTTAATTGCTTGGTTGTAGTCTGCAATTGCTGCTTCATAATCTTTGAGGTTGTAATGTGCATTGCCCCGGTTCACATAGGCTTTAGCATGTTGGGGTTCTTTTTGGATTGCTAGGGTAAAGTTTTCAACTGCTTGCTCATAGTCTTTGACTTTGTAGGCTGCATGACCCTGCTTATAGTAATCGGCGAAGGCGAGATTATTCTGCTCAGCATTACGAGGAGAAAGCAAGGTTTGTTGAGCGTAAGAATTTTGGTTGAGATAGTTACGACTGGTAAAGTTATTGATTAAGTCTAAATATCCTAAACTAGCAAGACCAAGTAAACAGAAAATAATCGCGTACAATCCAGTCTTTCTACGAGGCTGGTAAAATGGAATTTTGTGAGGAGTTACTGAACTGTAATAATTCAGTTGCTGGAATGGGATAGCAGTTTGCGGTAGGCGTCGCGTATGAGAAGAACGCCTTCTTGATGGAATGCGAGGTTTGAGATGTTCTCTTGCCGCGATCGCCTGCGGTGATGGGAAGGGGTCGCGTCCACCCAATCGCAAGCTACGTTCACACCAAGGACAAGTTTCTAGGTGGTTGCTGTAACGATGTTGGGGGTTGGCGTTGCAAGCGATCGTAGATTCTTCAGCTTCTGCCAAAGCCAAAACCCAAGTTTGAGCGCTAGGACGAAGGAGAGGGTTAGTGTGACCATCCTCAAAACAGCGTACAAATAATTCCTGCAAGCTGGGATGGAGAATTTCCCAGGGAGGTGCGATTGGGGTAGGAGTGTAAGGTACGTGTCGGTTTTGACTATAAGTAAAATGACCAACTGCTATGCGTGCTTCGTAGGGTGGTGGCTCACCTGCGCCTTGAAAGATACCGGAAAATGGATGAGTACCTTCCATTAACAGTTGGAATATTAATACCGCCAAGCCAAATAAGTCATGGGGAACAGCGCGATCGCAGTTAGCAAAAGTTTTATTCTGTAATTCTGGTGGGGTAAACTCTGGTTTGCCTACTGGACAGCGGTAAACAACATCGTTGTCTGGATCGTGTACTTGGAATGAGTCTGTGTCTACAACTGTTACTAGTGCTGTGTCGCTGACGAGGATGTTTGATTCATTCACATCACCTACACAGTAGCCACTCGCATGCAAAGCAGCAAAAGCCGCAGCTAGGTTACGAGCAGTGCGAAGCAGGTACTGATAGCTGAATAAAGGACAGTGCTGCCGACGAGTTCTGGGGTTGTAAAAGTCGATAATTGGACGCATTCCCCGAATGCGCGGCATTAAAAAGCCGATTGTGCGATCGCTGCCATCTGCTGACTGCAAAAGTTCTACAGGCCAAGCAATCGAGATATGCCCCAAACTAGCTGTTGGGTTTTCCGGCGGGTGATTCAGCATCACCTCAAGTTTGCGAGCTTGTGCTTCAGACGGCTTGTGATAAACTTTTGCTACCAAATTGGCATCGGTTGGCACTGTATAAATACATGCTTCACCGCCACGCCCTAAACTGACTGTGAGGTTCAGAGGAATAACTTTTTGGTTGGGAAGACAACGTAGTACCTGCATGATATATTTATTGTTGGGGGTAGGTATATGTAATTTTAAATAGCAATGCGATCGCTAATCTGTTAACGCTGCGATGACCAGTGTTAAATCATCATCAGTTCTTTGAGAAATTCGCTCTGAGCGTAGAAACTTTACTAGCTGCTCTTTCGCCACTATTTTGTCTTCGGCACTGGCGACGAAGTCAAACAGAGGAACAAAGAAAGGTTTGTGAGGCGCACTCACAGCCATATTCATCGCTAGCAATTGTAATCCATCAGTAAGAACACCCACGTTTACTATTGGTTGACGCCATAGCCTCACCTGCACTTTCTCCATCGCGCCTGGAGAAACCAAAAAAATGGTTTCGTTCATGTATTCACCATTGTCAGGAGTGGTAAGTGCAATCAAATTGCCGATGCTATCTTTTGCCACCGCCACACCATCCCCGATCTGCGCTACGGCTACGACTTCTGGTGTGGCAATGACAACGATTAAGGTGCTGGCTAAATCCTGCGGTTGTTTGTTGCAGGCAACTGCTTCTTCTTCTACAGCTTGTTTGGCAGCCAGCATGGCTTCGGTTAAGAGCGATCGCACAACAGCGTCATTGGTTAACATGCGTCGGGTAACTTCCTTTGTAGATATAGTTTCTACTGCTGTTTCTGTTGCAACCATCGCCCCAACCTTTCCCAAAATCGCCGAACCAGCGCCATCTGCCGCTGACACCACCAAAATATTGTCTGGCAATATTAAAAAGTGGTGAGCATCTTGACACAGCTGCTTATTTTTTATATGGCTTGTGCCGCATACTGATGCGGCAACTACTCGCCATTGAGGTGTCCTTGTTGAAGTTTTCATAGAGTCATCTGCCAACAGCTGTGTAAGTCTAGAAGACGCTATCTTACCTTAAACAGAACCCCAGCCAATCGGAGGTAGTGCCACCTGTTCGTCTACTTTAGAATGGGAGACAGCTGACATACTGGCAGATAGCCAGACAAACAGCTCCACAAAATTTAATCCTGTTAGCTTCAGGGGAGTACGTACAGCAATTTGACTTAAGCGTGCCATATTAGCATTTTCCACACCTACCGTAAAAAAAGCAACACGTTTGTTCACTTCATCCGCTTGTAACCGCTGAGCGGCTTGCTCCACAAGATTTTCTGCCTCTCCTTGAGGTTCTCCATCAGTAATCATGAACACCCAGGGACGATAGTAAGCAATACCGTTGGCTCGATACTGAGCTTTACGTTCTTGAATCATGTCCAAGGCCTTATGGATGCCAGAACCCATATTAGTCAGTCCCTGTGCTGTTAGTATTGGCGGGTTAAATTGATCGGCAGTCACGAAGTCTTGTACTACATTGACATGGCTATCAAACGTGATAATTGCGACTTCTACTCTTCTGGCAGCTAGGGAATTTTTAATTAATTCATCCCTAAAACTCAACAAGCCCTCATTCAAAGCATTGATTGCTAAACCTTGCATTGAGCCGGATGTATCCAGTAGTAACACGCAAGGACAACGCGGTTCGGGGTTCTCAGCAAATTCAACTACTTCATCAAGTCTTAATGTATCAGTCATAACTTTCGTGTTATGTTAAACCTCTTATGTACTATTTTCCTTTTTTCCAAAGTATATAGTTTACACCGCTGGTAAGACTACTTAGAGAATGTGGAGTCTCAGATAGTTTACTCACTATTAAACAATTAGCTGCTGCCAATTTACGCAAAAATTCTAAAAAATCTTTCCTTGGATTTAGTAGCGAAAAAGGGAGATTACTAGGAATTGACATTACTTGTAGAAATACATTTAACAAATTTTATACATAATAGATATAGAATACAATAACTGCGTGTGTTCGCTAACGTAGCATTTTAAAGATTTCATGTAGGAAATTCATATTTTAGATAAAAGTAATTCAGCATAATTAGCATACTCAGCGTTTTTATGAAACCTGTATAAAAATACAGAATCAAAAACAAAAAATATATAAACCTGTCTCAATTTCTATACAAAATTTAACATAACTACTTAAGTGTAATATTTATAGCTTGTCACTCATAGACGTTAAATAAAAACATTTTTGAAAAAAAATTAGAATTTGTAGAATATCATCTCTGCCACTATTGCATGTTGACAAAATTCCTCTGCTCCTCCGTAAATTCTCCAAGGCAATGAATAATTACGGCACATTTACAAAACTACGCCCCTCCAGTTTGTTAAGGCAATTATCTAATAGTTCTGAGAGTACTTGTTTACAAGCATTGAGCAACTCAGTTTCTTGGTTAATTTTTCTCGATCAAGGCAAAATTACCTATGCCACTCATGCAATTGAACCCTTTGATAGACTAGAATGTCACTTACGTCGCCTCAGCCATCGAATTCCTACCTTAACTAGCGAAATTCGTGTTCAATTACGTCTAATATTTGAACCTGATTCATCTAGCCAGTCAAACAGTCTCCTATCAGAAAATTACGGCTCTTTATCACAAAAATCTATTATTTCTCAGCTACCTCCTGAATATCAAGCGATTTGCTGGTTAGTAAGTCAAAAATATCTAAACCCTACACAAGCAGTTGTACTACTACAAGAATTAGTCAAAGAAGTAATTGAATCATTTTTGCTCATCAAACAAGGCACTTATGAATTAAAATCTCTTCCAGAGCGAAACCCGATTATATGCAGGCTTGACGTAGGAAAAATGATAGAACGCTGTCAAGAGCATTTGCAGGATTGGCAGTCTTTAGCTCCACACATTTCTTCTCCGTATCAACGTCCATACCTACGGGTTAAAACCATAAGTGAGCAAAAAAGCTTACCAGCAATACAGCACAATTTAGCTGAATGGATGAAGGGCTTTAGCTTGCGTCATCTGGCAGTGATTATGAATCAAGATGAAATACAGATGGCGAAAAGTTTATACCCTTACATTATAAATGGTTCGATTGTATTGCACGAGCCAGATCCACCCTTTGATAAATTACCTAAAACATTCGAGCAAGTCTCAGAACCTGTTGATTATATAGATGAACCAGCTAATAAAGAATTAGCAGACACACAATCTACAGCCATTGGTAATACAGAGACTAAAGCTACTCATCAGCAATTACCGCAGAGTATTTATCTCAGAAGGAAAAAGCTACAAGAATTAACAAAACCAATTAACACAAATCCTATTCTGCAAAAAGCTAGCCCTGCTCAAGCAGTTGCTCGAAAAAAATACAAAATCGTTTCTGTAGATGATAGCCCGACATTTCTCAAAGAAATTAGCCGTTTTTTAGAAGAAGAAAACTTTTCTGTAGTAACAGTTAGCGATCCAGTGAAAGCAGTAATGGCGATAATTCGGCATAGACCAGACTTGATTTTACTGGATTTAAACATGGAAGGGATTGATGGGTATGAGTTATGTCGCATTATCCGCAATAACTCCATGTTTAAACAAACGCCCATTGTGATGGTGACAGGCAATAAAGGTTTGGTGGATAAAGTAAGAGCTAGATTTGTCGGAGCATCAGGGTATTTAACTAAACCTTTTACTCGCGCAGATTTACTTAAAATGGTGTTTATGCATTTGGCTTAGTATAACATTGCATAAATTTATAACAAAATTTTTGCACCATATTTTAGCCTATATCTATTTATATCCCACCCGATGCGATCGCCAAAAAGCTCATGACTTGAAGCTGTGACTACCCCTACAAGGGCGTGATTATACAAACAAAGGCTATCTTTGCAGGAAATATTCAGTTATTACTGTGCTTGAGAGTGAAAACCAGCCTATTTTGCCTGCTAATTACTCTTGTAGTCTGAGTGGAAGCAGACCATCTTAGTTCGGCAAATAAGCTAAGAGTAAATGTGAGTATAATTGCTAGCAAAAGTTTTTCCACCATAGTAATCCCCCCAACCACAAAAGTAATTAAATCGCCCCTACTTTTAGTTTTAACGAGAATATCTATTTTTCTCAAGCTAGGCGAAAATCATATATGAGACAAGTGATTTATCACCGCTGCATCAGTGATGTCTATCACAAATCCTCGGTTTGTACATCTTCTTTTTACCCAAATATTGCTCCCAAATGAACCCGATTGAATTGGAGTGACAACACCTCAAAAAAGATGAACTAGCCTCGAAAACGTTTGAGGATGAGTTAGACCTTGCTTATGCTGTGATGGATGGAGTTCAAACAAGAGGAGAAAAGGGAAACTACAGTACACAACGTGTCAGATTTAACTCTCATTCTTCTGCTTAATTGTTTGTTACATACTTATGAATTTTCTCTACGGCTTACTTACTTCTGTTAGCCCTTTATCGCTACACTTTAGAAAAAGTCAATCGCCAATCAAATGCGATGGGTGCTGATCGTAACGCCTGTCAACTTTATCAAGTAATGAGACTTGATGCAAAGGTTCAAGATTGTAACAATGCAATTGAGCGTCTTTCACAACCGCCAGCACTTATTGTTACATCCCGTCGCGGGTTTTGGGGATGGCTAAGTCGGCTGTGGCGTTGGGTTCGTTCTTGGTTTGGGCGTTAGAAAACTACATCTGTGCGAGTACCTAAAAAGATAGTTACTATTTAAAGTAATCAGCTAAGCCACAGAACATCCGAGCAGCAAAAGTGCCGTATTTAATCTACGCTCCTGAAACGCCGAATGAGAGAGTTTATGAATTGAAACTAGGAGTTAACACCCTTGGTCGTCAAATCGATAATACTATTGTCTTGCTGGAAGAAACCGTATCTCGCTACCACGCGCAGATTCATGTCAGCCCCAATGAAGTGACGATTAAAGATTGTCGCAGTCGCAACCATATTTATGTCAATCAAGTCAAAGTTGATTCCTGTCAACTCCGTGACGGCGATGCGATCGCTTGCGGTCAACTCCAGTTAAAATTCGTTTATTCCCTGGCAAAATCCAAGTCGAAACCTGTCGGAGATAATCAAGAATTATTAAGCGAGAATTTAAAACAAATTCCTCTGCCCCAAAGCGAAGCTAAACTTGAGAATTTGGTGGCCCAGAAGCCTAGCGACGACTCAATTCTCAAATTTAAGTCTCGCAATAGCGAACAACAAACAGTCAACAAACTCAAAATTCTCTTAGAAGTCAGCAAACAACTCTGTTCGCCTGACGAACCCGACCAACTTCTCCACAAGATCCTCGATCTACTCTTTCAAATTATGAGAATCGATCACGCGGTGATTCTCTTGGTCGATGAAGAGTCTCAACAACTCGAACCAAAAGCCACCAAGTTACGAGAGAATCTTACTGGCGATCGACAGCTTTACAGTCGCAAAATCGTCAATCTCGCTTATCAAAGCGGGGATGCAATTATCACTGAGGATGCCAAGCGCGATCGGCGATTTAATGATTCTTTCTCGATTGTCCGAGAAGCAATTCAGAATTGCATGTGCGTACCTCTTAAAAACTATACGGAAGTTGTCGGAGTGTTATACGTCGATAATTTATCACCTTCTGTCAGCTATACCGACGAAGATTTAGAGTTTTTGAGCGCTTTGGCTAATCAAGCCGCAGCAGCTATTCATATGTATCGCAAGTTTCACAAACGAGAACAGAAGCTCAAACAACAAGTATTAGAATTGAAAATTCAAATTGACCAAGTGAAAAAAGAAAATGAGGTTGCCGAGATTATGAACCTCGATTATTTTCAAAGGTTACAGGAATATGCTGAGCAGATTAGAAACAAAAATAATCCTCCTACTTGAAAAACTTCACACTTCTTTATCACTCAACGCCATTCCCAGCAATTGCCATACAAGATTTTGCCGTAACCTGGATATTTGAGAGTAGAAACGCAGGTTACAATTCATGGCTTATTCCTGGTTTAAAGCATTTCATATCATCGGTGTTGTCGTTTGGTTTGCTGGGTTGTTTTACCTGGTACGTCTTTTCATCTATCACATCGAAGCTGAACAAGAACCAGAACCAGCGAAGACAATCTTAAAAAATCAATATCAAATCATGGAAAAGCGCCTCTATAACATCATCACCACTCCCGGGATGCTAGTGACGGTGGGGTGTGCGATTGGGTTGCTGGTAACGCAACCAGAATTTTTAAAACAAACTTGGTTGCACTTCAAACTCGGATTTGTGGCGCTTTTACTTGTATATCATCATTATTGCGCTCGTTTAATGAAGCAGCTAGAAAAAGGCACGTGCAAATGGAGTAGCAAACAGATGCGTGCTATGAATGAAGCACCCACCGTTTTGCTAGTGGTAATTGTCATGCTGGCAGTGTTTAAGAATAGCCTACCTACAGACCTGACCGTTTGGGTAATTTTTGGCTTAGTTATTTTGATGGCGGTGACTATTCAGCTTTACGCCAGAAAGCGCAGACTAGATAAAGAGAAGCAACTTGCAGAAATAACACAGGTTCCCCAACAGCAAGCTTAAGTAATTATGCCTGAGATGACATAAATTAAGAAATGTAAACAAAATATCTTTGACATCTCAGGCATAAGTATGAACGATAAATCTTTGGGTACACCCCGTTTCTTATGGCGAGTAATTATGTTGTCCGTTGTCTGTAGTTACAGGGATGCTGTACTACGGGTGATATAAATTGGTCATACAAGAAGAATTGCGCCGTTGATTTAGCAGCAATATCAAAAGAGGTAAAGAATGCAACAAAATTCGTTATTTACCAATCGAGTTGCAGTGCTAGCAACAATGCATCAAAAAGAGAGGGTAATTGCCCCAATTTTGGAAGAAAACTTAGGAATTAAAGTTATAGTACCAGAAAATTTTAATACTGATGCTTTTGGTACATTTACCAGAGAAATTAAACGTCCTGGCAATCAAATTGAAGCCGCAAGATTGAAAGCAGAAAAAGCATTAGAACTAACAGGTGAAACTTTAGCGATCGCCAGTGAAGGAAGTTTTGGACTGCACCCCAGTCTACCTTTAATTTCTAGTAATCGAGAAATTGTCATTTTATTAGATCAAACACATAATTTAGAAATTATTGGAGAAGAGTTGTCTTGTGACACGAATCATAATCATTTGGTTGTAGAGAGCGTTGAACAAGCATTTCAATTTGCTAAAAAAGCTGGCTTTCCTGAACACGGTTTAGTCGTCATGTTTGGCAACTCAGCCAAAGATAGCAGCGAGATAATTAAAGGAATTACTACAGAAGAAAAACTTGCTGAAGCAGTAGAATTTGTGCTGATAAATTCACCAACAGGAACAGCCCATCTAGAAACAGATATGCGGGCGATGTATAACCCCACACGCATGAAAAATATTGAAAAAGCCACCCATGACTTATTAAGAAAAATAAACAGCCTCTGCCCAAGTTGTTCTATGCCTGGTTTTGAAATCACCAGGAGAATTAAAGGATTGCCCTGTGCAATCTGCTATATGCCAACTCCCTTAACTCGTGCTGTAGTTTATCAATGTCAAAAATGTGGTTTTAGTCAAGAAAAATTATTGTCAGATGGCAATAATTATGCCGATCCAGCACAATGTATATACTGCAATCCATAATTGTGCTGGATAAATGCTTGTTGTTAAGAAAAACAAACTCTGTCTTGAAAATAGGGATTGGGGATTGGGGATTGGGGAATAGGGAACTCTTAACAGGGAAAAGGTATTTTTATCCTTGGTTGTGGGATTTTCCTGTTATTGACTGAAATGAAAGTGTAAGTAATACTTTTAGCTCTGATTGTGGTTTACTCAATACTAATGGTGCAGCTGCTATGGAGCTAGGGAGATTGTAATGACTAGTTTGAGGGGTACTCGTTTGGGCTGCTTCTTGGGAATTGCGATAGGTAGTGTGTACGCTTTGTTTGCCAATTGTGCACTCGCTCAAATTACTCCCGATCGCACTTTACCCAATAATTCCAACGTCACTACAGAGGGCAACACCTTCAATATCACTGGAGGAAGCCAAGCTGGTAGCAACTTGTTCCATAGCTTTCAGGAATTTTCTGTTCCAACTAATAGCACTGCTTTATTTAATAATGCTACAGATATTCAGAATATTCTGACACGAGTCACAGGTGGAGCAATTTCTAATATTGATGGTTTAATCAAAGCTAACGGTACAGCTAACCTGTTTTTAATTAATCCTAATGGCATTATCTTTGGTCAAAATGCGCGCTTAGATATTGGCGGCTCGTTTTTGGCTAGTACAGCCAGTAGCCTGAAATTTGCTGATGACACAGATTTCAGTGCTACACCAAATATCACTACCACGCCTTTGCTAAGCATTAATGTACCGATTGGCTTGCAATACGGGAGCAATACTGGGAGTATTCAAGTACAGGGGGCTAATCTACAGGTAACTCCTGGCAAGTCCCTAGCACTTGCAGGCGGCAACGTGCAGCTTGATGGTGGGCGACTGCTAGCTGCTGGTGGTCGAGTTGAGTTGGCAGGTATAGCAGAAGAGAACAGTGTCGGGCTGAATTCCAATGGCTCGAATCTGAGTTTGAGTTTTCCTAATGATAGGCTGCGAAAAGATGTATCTATCGAAAATGGCGCTCAAGTAAACGTACTTGCTGGCGGTGGTGGTAGTATTACCATCAATGCCCAAAACTTAAATATTTTGGGAGAAAGTACGGTGCAGGCGGGGATAGACTCAGGCAAAGGTTCTGTTGACGCAAAGGCATTCGATATTGACATTAATGCTACAGAAGCAATAAACGTAGATGCAAGTCGAATTTCTAACACAGTGCAACCAAATGCTGTAGGCAATAGTGGCAACATCAACATTACTACTGGATCGCTTGCCTTAACGAGTGGCGGTCAACTCAGAACCACGACATCTGGACAGGGAAATGCAGGCAATATAAATATACTTGCCCGCGACACGGTTACTTTTGATCGTATGCGTAGTGATACTGCCACTGGGTCATACAGCACTGTAGAACCAAAAGCCGTGGGTAACAGTGGCGACATCAACATTAGCACTGGGTCACTTTTTGTCAAAAATGCCGCTGTTGTAAATGCGAGAAGTCAGGGAAAGGGAGATGCAGGCGGTATAAATATAGTTGCCCGCGATACGGTTTCCTTCGATGGGTATAGTTTTAATCTCGCAAACATTAGTGGTGCAGCTAGCTCTGTGGGATCGACAGAGGTAGCAGATGCTGTAGGTAATGGTAAAACCATCAATATTACTACCGGGTCACTTTTTGTCACTAATGGCGCTCGACTGGTTGCTAACACTTTTGGACGAGGAAATGCAGGCAATGTGAATATAAATGCCCGCGATGCTGTTGTTTTTGATGGTGTTGGTCTGAATGGATACTCTAGTGGAGCGGTCAGCAATGTAGAATCAACAGGTGAAGGCAAGGGTGGCAATGTCAACATCACCACTAGATCACTTGCGATCCAAAATGGCGCTGTCCTGGGTGCGAGAACCCGTGGTAAAGGAGATGGAGGCAGCATCGTCCTTAACGCTAAAACTTTAGAGGCCATTAACGGTGGACAAATTTTTACCACCAGCTTTGGTAGTGGCAAGGCAGGTAACATTACCCTCAACATCAGTGACAGTATCACTCTTGCTGGCACCGATCCCACCCATTTTGATCGGGTTCGTCAATATACTCCGGTTATAGCTCCGAATATAGGCCCTACAAGTGGATTTTTTGCCAATACATCCAGTTCTTCCACGGGTCAGGGGGGAGAATTCACGATTAATACTGGGAAGTTAAATATTCGCGATCGCGCACAACTAACAGTGAGCAGTACTGGGACTGGAATTGCAGGCTCATTAAAAGTTAATGCTAACTCGATTCGTCTTTGGGATCAAGCAAAAATCAGTGCAGATACTAGAGGAGGTGCGGGTAATATTACATTGCGATCGCGGGACTTGATTTTGCGTCGCGGCAGTAGCATTACCACCAATGCCACAGGTAGTAATATCATTGGCGGCAATATCACCATCGATACTGATGTTCTCGCTGCTTCTGAAAATAGCGATATCAGTGCTAATTCTGATAATTTCTTTGGTGGTCGGGTAGTAATCAATACTAAAGGCTTCTTTGGTACACAGTTCCGACCGTCACCAACTTTAGAAAGTGACATTACCGCCACAGGGGCAAGTCCTGAGTTAAGCGGTACAGTACAAATCAATACACCCGATGTCGATCCTAGCCGGGGATTAGTGCAGCTACGTGCAAATCTCGTTGATGCTTCACAGCAAATTGCGACTGGCTGCAATGGAGGTGAAAATCAAGCAAGAAGTTCATTTATTGTCACTGGGCGTGGTGGCATACCACCCAGTCCCACAGAACCTTTGATCGGTGATGGGGTAGTAACTAACTGGATAACGCTTTTTGATACAGCAGAGGAACAACAAAGAAGCAGACTTGCGGAGCGAGATTCAGCTGATTCTGCCAATCCCCCTACTCAAATAGTGGAAGCCCAAGGGTGGGTAGTAGATGCCAATGGTGAAGTGATTCTAGTTGATGCTGCATCTACTGTGGCACTCCATAATCCTTTGTTCCAGCCTGTATCTTGTAGTGCTATTGAGCCGAGATAGGGTTAACAGTTATTCGTAAGTTCGTGCGCGAAATTTTTGTACAAAGACTCTGCGAGCCTCCGCGTTCTCCTTTGCGAGCCTCTGCGTTTGAAATCGCTACTCTTTTACGCAAAGCCGTACTAAGATCCCTGAATCAATTCGCTTTCTTGAAACCCTTTTTTATAAATCTGATCGCTGATCGCTGATTACTGTTTACTGTTGAATGTTTACCAAAACATGTGATTGAGAAAGTGATGCAAAAACTTTGGTTCTTTTGGTTCTCGATAGTCTTTTGGCAACAACTCTATCAGCGCCGCTTCTAACTCATCTATCACTGCTTGCACTTGCTGTGCTTTTGGACGGTTAGATTGTGGAAAGATGATGGGTTCGCCGAACCGGACAGTTAATTCTTTGCGGAAATACAGATCTTGCGTGCCAATTAGCGCTATAGGTAAAATTGGTACTCCAGAACGCAAAGCATAAATTGCCACTCCTCGTTTCAAGGGCACAGACAAATGACCCTCAGCATTGCCAAGCCTCCCTTCTGGAAATAATAAAATACTCTCCCCACGCCCAAAAATACCTTGAACGATGCGATCTAGCCGTCGCATCATTTCTATAGAGTTACCTGTAGGGACATACTCTTCAATAGATTCTGCCAATTCGGCTAAATCTTCACATCCCGCTTTAGCAGCTTCAATCACTGCTATTTCTTCTTTCCAGATCCGTTCAATAGGTATGACACCTTTAGCAAAATTTAGAAATTGACGCTTCCACCACTGGTTATAAAGTGTGCGAGCATCACCTAAAATATGGCAGTAGGGACGCGGTGGTAATTCAGAAAGCAGCAGAAGTGGATCGATGTGGTTCAAATGGTTGGCTGCAAACAGCGTTGGTTGGACAGGAAGCCGCTCTGGAAACTCAACTTTCACTCTAAACAGAGTATGAATTAGAGTTCGCAACACGCTTCGGCGTACCTCACCGCTAACTTTATGTTCCGAAGCACCTTCAGCAAAAGCTTCTGTTGACTGTAGCGCTTGGCGGATCATTTCCTGAGCGTGGCGATCGCGTGCATAGGCAACACCCTCCTTTGCGCGCTGGATTGTTTCTTTTGTCAGTGGTGGCAAAATTAGTTCTTGTGTGTCACTTTGATCTGGGTGAGGAACGACCGGGCTGTTTGACATGGACTGATTGGTAATTCTCTTAATTTAGACTCGACGTGATTCATCGAGAGCAGAATAATGTGAAATGGCATGTTGATATAAATCTAAGTTAAAGCTTGCCTGGATGGTAACTATATTTGGGCAGTTAGTTTAATGTCCTAAGTAATTCTTTGGTAAAAAGTAATAACTACGGCAGCAGGTGTGAGTTTTTGGTAGACAGTTTGGCTTAGTGTCACAACTAGGGAATTTACACAATTGTGCCAGTTGCGTAAGTTTTGTGCATCTATGCAATAAATGATAGCCAAAAAAAAGCTCTCTTGCCTTTAGCACACAAGAGAGCTGCGGTGTGGTGTGAGGAGCAAATTTAATGTTTGCTACCAGCGATTCTACCAGATTTTATGTGAATAATTAATGACAGGCTTATAAAAATTATGTGTAGATACGTAGCAGTCGATGAAGATTGCTGAATCGATGTTACAGAACAGATTCATAACATCTGTCAACTCTTGTCAACCTCGTATCTCAAGGATATAAAAATGCTCTCTTGTTCTTTAGGTTACAAGAGAGCATGAGTGAAGTGTGATGTGAGGAGCAAACAAGATGTTTGCTAAATACGAATGTAACTACCCAATGTGAACGTAAAGTGACAATTAGATGAAAAGAATGCGATCGCAAAAAAAGACAGGCAAGATGCCTGTCTCACAACTGATGATTTTTTCAGTGAAAATCTAGAAATTCATCTCAGCGGCTTGAACTTTCTCAACTTGCTTCTTCTTTAGAATCAGCATAATTTGAGCCAACATTACCAAACAGATAAATGCAATCATCCATTTAACTCTGTTAGGATCTTGCAACACTATTTCTGTGTCATCTTGGCCAAAGCCACCAACGTTGGGGTTGTTGGTCAGTGCATCTCCAGCTTTGACAGCTTGTCCTTCAGAAACAATCAACTCGGGGCCAGCTGGAACTGTATCAACAACTGTTTCGCCAGAGTCGGTTTGGATATTGACTTGGTATTTAACGCTTCCATACTCGTCTTCTTCTTTGGCAATCTTGGTGATTGTGCCAGTAGCGGAAGCGTTGTAAACAGCGTTGTTGCTCTTTTCACCAGTAGGATAAACTTGTCCGCGTCCCCGATTAGCACCTAAATGAACTGCATATTTGCCGAAGTGAATGTTCTTGTCGGTAGCGGGGTTAGGAGAAAGAACTGGGAAGACGATTTCTTGGTACTGTTCTCCGGGTATGGGTCCCACGAGGAGGACGTTGTCTTGGCCTTCTTTGTAAGGCTGGAAGTAAACATCACCAACTTCTTCTTTCAGTTCCTCGGGAATGCGATCCTCGGGCGCAATCTTGAAGCCTTCTGGCAGCATTAACACAGCACCGACGTTCAAACCAACTTTGGAACCGTCAGCACCCACCTGCTGCACATTGGTGTCGTAGGGAATTTTCACCACAGCCTTAAACACCGTGTCAGGCAGAATTGATTGGGGAACTTCTACTTCAGCAGGCTTTGCTGCTAGGTGACAGTTAGCGCACACAATCCGTCCAGTCGGTTCGCGGGGTGTTTCTGGATAGGTTTGCTGTGCCCAAAACGGATAAGCAGCGGCGGATTGGGGAAGGACGAGATCGCTGGTGAAGAAAAATGTCACAGTAGCGATCGCTATGAGCAATGTTTTCATAATTGCTCTAGCACTGCGAGTTAGTCTCGCGGGTGTACAAGCATTTCTCATCTCTTAAGGACTAAGTTTCTCTGATAAATTTGTCACTGGTCATTGGTCATTGGTCATTGGTCATTATCAAAGGACAAATGACAAATGACGAAACTTTTAAGCCCACCAAGGGTCTTCACCGGTACGGAAGTCGGTTTCAGTCCAAGGGGTGAGGACAATTTTATCGTCCTGTGGTATAGCATGAGCCAAAGCCAAAGACAACGGCGCAGGGCCCCGAACAACCTTACCAGTTGCATCGTACTGGGAACCATGACAAGGACACTTGAACTTGTTCTCAGCAGCGTTCCAAGGTACAACACAACCCAAGTGAGTGCAGACGGCATTAATACCGTAATCGGTAATCGCCTCTTTGCTTTCTACCACAATATAAGTGGGGTCGCCCTTGAGTCCCTGAACCAAAACGCGATCGCCCACATTATGGCTTTCTAAAAACTTGCTGACACTAACATCGTTACCCAGTTCGTCTTTAGCAGTTGTACCACCGCCAACACCACCACTAGAAGGTGGAATAAAATACTTGACAACAGGATACAATGCCCCTAGAGCAACTCCGGTTACAGTTCCAAAAGTGAGAAGATTCATAAACTGGCGACGCCCCATATCGGGCACGTCCATTGATTCAGAAAATTGAGCCATAATCTACGCGTTCTTGGTGTGTTTTGTTAACAACTTTGACTTGAGTTCTAATTATCGAGAAACTCACGTCTATCCTAAGATACCCATGCCCGCAAAGAAGCCAGTTTTTCTCTTCAAGATATTTCTAGCATCTCTTCTTGTAGCATTACATTTCTTTATATTCTTATCATACTTGAGTAACCGAACTTAACATCATAACCAAATGTAAAATATAATTGAGAACAGCTATGACAGGACAAGAATTACGTCAACTGTTGCTTGAGAAGTGGGGGCGGTCTTATGATGTCCAGCTGCGCCGCACTCAAGGTAAAATATTCGTGCAAGTGATGTGGAAGTACCTAGAACAAGCTTCTTTTCCTTTGAGTGAGGCAGAGTACCAAGAGCATCTCGATAGCATTGCTAATTATCTGAATTACTTGGGTGGAAGCACGCAGGTGCAAAAATATATTGAACGGACACGCGAACGTCCCCGACTTGGCAAAGCTGTTAGTATTCCTCTAGATTTAGGGGAACGCTCGGCAGAATGGATATTATAATTTTCACTCGTGTCTGTTAATTAAAATCAGCCATTTCTACTAATTAGCTTTTGCTTTTCTGTATTTATTGGCACTTAAGATAGCTAGCTAATAGTTGATAGCAAATTTAGTTTTATTTTCTCTTTTTGATAAAGTCTGGCTTTACGGACTTTGTTTAATATGCAGCCAATTTTACTCATTATGACAAATTTTTGTTTTTGGAATTAACTATAAGTTTATTTTTGTTTGTATTTATAAAAATAAATTTTTACAGAATATGAAACAAAAAGATTTATCATTGCCTACTGGTTGTACCCTTCGCAAGGCAACGTCTGCTGACATTTGGTCAATTCGGTGGTTGGTACTATCAGCAAAACTTGACCCAACACAAATACGTTGGCAGCAATTTTGGGTGATTCAATGCAATGGGCAAATAGTAGCTTGCGGACAGTTACGTAACTTTTCTGGTGCACAAGAACTGGGTAGTTTGGTTGTAGCATCAGCTTGGCGGGGTCGTGGTTTGGGAAGTTTTCTCACTCAGCATCTAATTCACTCTGCTACTCAACCACTGTATTTGGAATGTCTGGGTCAACAACTGGCAGAATTTTACAATCGCTTCGGTTTTGTACCCGTTTGTTTTAGAGACTTAGCACCATCAATCCAGGCTAAGTTTCGATTGTCTGAATTTGCAAGGAAACTGCGTATTGTTCCTCTAGTGTTCATGCATTATCAAGATTCTGTCTTCCCTAGTTCCTAGTCCCTATTTTTTAGCAAAAATCGTCAGCAAGACAGGGCCAAGTAAATAGTTGTTACCTACACATTCAAGTCCTGCCGAACAGCCAAGAAACTCACGGTTCTTTGGACTGTAGAATCTAACTCCACCAGAGGTTATAGGCATCAGCTGAGATTCTGCCTGACTTTTTAAAGTTATGTCAGCCAAGTAGAAGCGTCCACTTGTTTTCAGCACCCGTGCTACTTCAGCAAAAACTACTTCGGGTTGCAAATAGTGCAGGAAACTCAAAGTATTGAAAACAGCATCAAATTGACCATTAGCAAAAGGAAGAGATTCTGCTTTGCCTTCAATATAAATTAAACGTGGATGATGGCGGTTCTTTTGTCGTGCTACGCGCAACATCTGTGGGGATAGATCCAATCCCGTACCATACAAATCAGGAAAGTGAGTTGCTAGACGATCAAGCAGGCGTCCAGTACCACAGCCTAGGTCAAGTACATATGAGTGAGATGGTAAATCAACATACTCTAGTAGCCGTTTGTGGATGGCTTGGTAAAACACTGAAGGAAATAGCCAGTCATAGCTTGGTGCCCAGCGGTCAAATAGTTGCTTTTTATTATTTAATAAATCATGAGTCATAACTTTTGCAGCTAGCAAGTTCCTCTGACTTTTATGCCTATTCAGAAAGACCAGCCGCGCCTCCAAAAATTCGTATTTTTCGCAGTCTATTTTCAACTAGACTTTTAAGTTTATTCTTGGACAAATAGCTTTTTGTTCACAAGCTCAAAGCTTCTATCTATAATCGTTCTAAGATTAGTTTTACTCTGATGTTGCTTTTTCTATTTTATCCTCTGCTTCTTCTGAATAGCTCATCTTTAGTGGCAGAATAACTGTAAATATAGAACCCTGGCCGATTTGAGAGACTAGATCTATTTTCCCCTGCAACAGTTCGACAAGACGCTCCACAATCGCCAGTCCTAAACCAGTGCTATCAGCTGGATGCTGGTTTTTAGTAGATTTAGCACGAACAAAAGGTTGAAAAAGTCGTGCTTGATCTTCCTCGCTGATGCCAATCCCTGTATCGATGACTGAGATTGACCATTGATTGTCTGCTCTTGTACAGCACTCTATAGTAACGCTACCCTTTTCTGTATAGCGAATGGCGTTACTAATTAAGTTCAGTAAAATCTGTTGCAATCGCAACGGATCTGTTAGTACTTGAGGTGGTGCATCTTCAATATTCAGCACCAGCTGTAATCCTCGCTCGTCAGCTAAGGGTTGCATGATTTCTACAGCTGTGTTGATCGCAGAACGCACATCTGTGCGTCTATGTACATTGCTTATGTACTGTCACTGACGTGAAAAATGGCTTTTGTAAAGAAAAAATGGTGCTTATGTCAATAAAAAATGTTACACAGATCCTATTATCCCAACAAATTTCATACCAAACTAATCAATTTTATTGGACTGTGACTAAGGATTAAAAAAATCTTTAAGTAACTATCTAAAGGAATAAAACGATTTGTAAACTAGCAATGTGAAGAGTGAAACTATGGCAGAAAAAAGTGACAAAAAATATTGGGGGAAATTAAACTGGGCTTTAATATCTACCCTGAGTGGTAGTTTATTGATTACAAGTTATGTTCCGTCTGTTCATGCTTTAGAAATATCGAAAATCTCTGGAGAATTCAAAATTGCTAAAACACCAGATGAAAGACAGCTAGAAGCAGTAAAGCAAGGAATCGAAAAAATCCCTGTTTCGCAACCACCTGCGTCTCCTCCTCCTGACAATCAACCAATAGAGTCTCCTATACCTGCAACTCCTGCACCATCTCCAACGTCACCTTCCGGTACTGATTCTACTTCCGCGCCATCTCCAACAACAGAGTCTACTCCAACACCACCTTCTCGTACTGGTTCTACTCCCGCACCATCTCCAAAGCCGCCTTCCGGTGCTGACTCAACTCCCACAGCACCTTCACGGACATATACGCAACCGAAACCACAGCCCTCCGGTACTGGTTCGACTCCTTCAGGGTCGGGAGATCGCAAACCTGCTAATCAAGATAGAAATCGTAGAAATTCTACGGATTCGCCAGTTTCTCCAACTAGAATACCTAACCCCAGACAGATTAATTTTGTAGATGTGCAATTGGGCGTTTTAGCTCCGGGTGATTTTAAATACAAAGGCAGATATTTTCATTTCTATCAGTTTGAAGGCAGAGAAAACCAACTGATCCAAATCAGACTTATTGGTAGTGGCGATCGCCGCCGTTCTAACAACCTGAGTCTAGATCCAGCCATGATTTTGCTCGACCCCAACAATAACGTTCTTGTCAAAAGGAGTGGTGGGCAAAGCGCTAACAATGGTGAAGTCAAAGACGCATTTATATTTGTAAGATTGCCTGCTAAAGGTGTTTACACGATCGCTGTCACTAGCCGCAAACCTGGAGAAATAGGTCGCTACAGTTTAGCACTGAGAAATGACAGGGCTAGCTATGCCATTGATGAATCGGGTCAACTAACGGCAAGTAGTCTCACCCTCAGACAGAATGGCAGTCGTTATAACGTTTCCAAGTTTGAGGGGAAAAAAGACCAACTGATTAGCATACGTGTAGACAGTATTTTGGAAGAATTTCCCCCCTACATAGTCTTGCTTAATTCCAAAGGACAGGTAATTGCCGCAGATAATGATAAAGATGGCAGATACACCGCGCTCATTGACCGAGCCAGATTACCAGAAGATGGCACTTATTATGTTGTGGTGATTTCAGCTATTCCTCAAAAAACAGGAACTTATAGATTGACTTTGTTTTAATTTGTTGGTGGTTAGTTGTTGTTTGTTGGTTGTTATTTATTCCAACCAACAAACAACAACCAACAATTAACAAATATCATTGCGACATCCGCCAAATCTTGATAGTTTTATCAAAACTGCCACTGGCAATGGTTGTGCCATCGGAACTAAAGGCGACAGACCAAATTTTGTCGTCGTGTCCTCTGAGAGTGCGAATTTCATTTCCTGTGGAGACATTCCATAGTTTGATAGTCTTGTCCCAACTGCCACTGGCAAGAGTCTTGCCATCTCGGCTAAAACTTACAGACCAAACCTTGTTGTTATGACCTGTGAGGGTGTGAATGTTTTTTCCTGTCTTCACATCCCAAAGTATGATATTTCTGTCCCAACTACCACTTGCCAAAGTGCTGCCATCGGGGTTAAAAGAGAGGGAATGAACTGCTTCAGTATGTCCCTTGAGGACGCGGGTTTGGCTGCCTGTCTTCAAGTTCCACAATCTAATCGAGTTGTCAAAATAGCTGCTGCTAGCAAGCGTATTGCCATCTGGACTGATGGCGATCGCATCTACTACGTCACAATCGCCTTTGATAGTACGGATTAGTTTTCCTGTGGCGGTATTCCACAGTTTGATACTTTGATCCCAACTGCCACTAACTAAAGTGCTGCCATCGGGGCTGAAGGTGACAGACTGAACCGAAGCTACATGTCCTGTAAGGGTGCGAATCTCTTTTCCTGTTTCCAGATTCCAGAGTTTGACAGTGTTATCTCCACTGGCAGAAGCAAGAGTTTTGCCATCTGGACTCATTGCCAGAGAATTAATCCATTGAGAATGCCCTGTCAGCGTTTGTCGTATTTCTCCTGTTGCCAGATTCCAGATTTTGATCGTCTTGTCTCCACTAGCAGAAGCAAGAGTTTTGCCATCTGGACTGATGGCGACAGCCCAAACTACATCAGAATGTCCTTTCAGGGTGTGAGCAAGGTTCAAATTTGCCCACGCTGAGTTTGTCTGCTGGTTGTCGCCTTGAGAGGATGAGGATACAGTGGTTACACCAGGGGTTTCCCAAACCAAAACTCCTCCAAATCCCATCAGCGCGATCGCCGCACCCGTTAGAACTTTAATTTTTGAGTAACTCATTTGTACAGGCATTGCAAATTCCGCAGTTGCATCGCTCTCTTGTTGTGAGATTCACAAACCAGAGAGTCTATATTGTTTTTTGGGAATAAATTTATTTACCCATCGGATCGGTTGAATTTCTGATTTCTTGCCAAACTTTTAACATTACTTTGTAGTCATATGAAGAATCTATTAATTTGATAACCGCCAAATCTTGATGGTGTTGTCAAAACCACCACTAACGAGGATGTTGCCGTTTTGGCTAAAAGCGAGAGATTGAACCCCATCGCCATGTCCCGCTAGGGTGCGAATTGCTTCTCCGGTTTTGAGATTCCACAATTTAATCGTCTTGTCGCCACTACCGCTAGCTAGAGTTTGCCCGTCTCGACTGATAACGACGGATCGAACTCCACCAGAGTGCCCAGTGAGAGTACGGATTTCTTCTCCAGTTTTGAGATTCCATAATTTAATCGTCTTGTCATCACTGCCGCTGATTAGGGTTTTGCCATCTGAAGTGATGGCAATAGATGTCACAGTCTGGGAATGTCCATCAAGAGTGCGGATTTCCTTTCCTGTTGTCAGATTCCAAACTTTGATAGTTTTGTCCCGACTGCCACTAACCAGGGTTTGTCCATCCGGGCTGAAGGCCATAGACCTAACCCAGGAAGAATGCCCCCTGAGAGTGCGAATTTCCTCTCCTGTTGTCAGATTCCAAAGTTTAATGGTGTTGTCATCGCTACCATTAGCTAGAATTTTGCCATCCGGGCTAATAGCAATGGTATGAACTGAGTTGGAATGCCCATCAAGGGTACGAATTTCCTGTCCTCTGGCAAGGTTCCACAATTTGATGGTTTTGTCTTCACTGCCACTCACAAGGGTTTGTCCATCTGGGGTAACTCCTACGACATTAACGCGATCGCTATGCCCAGTAAGGGTAGAAATTTCCTGTCCTGTAGCTAAACTCCATAGTTTGATCGTGTCACCACTGTTACTGACAATCGTTTTGTCATCGGGACTGATGGCAACGGACAAAACAGATCTAGAGGGCGACTTAAAGGTGTAGGCTAAATAAAAGTTGCCCAAAGGAATTTTAGAGGACTGAGGAAGCATTGCGTCAGTGTTGGCTGGTGTATTGTTAGGTTGACCGAAGCCAGAGGAAACATTGATTCCCAACTGATGCGATTGCCGATAAAAAAATTCTCCCAATACCAGCAACATAATCAGAGAACCCACTAAGAATAAATTTCTTAGCAATGCGTATTTTCTGGGTACAGATGGCTGTTGAGTTGGTGGAAGAATTACAAACGAATTTGCAGCTTGGGCTGAGAGTGATGGCTGTTGTTTGGGAACCAAATCTTTTAAGACTTGCTCAGCGGATTGGTAGCGCTGATGAGCATCTTTTTTTAATAGTTTGTCAATTATCTCAGCCAAATCATCACTGATGGCACTTTTTAAATATTGCCGCCAATCTTGAACCCAAGCATAACCATGTTCTGTCCAAAGTTTAAAGGGAGAAGTTCCGGTGAGTAAATGAAAACAAGTCGCTCCCAAACTGAATAAATCGCTAGCTGGGTAAGCTTTACCATCTCTGATTTGTTCAATTGCGGAATAACCGTGTGAACCAATCGAAGTACCCATTTGTAACTGCACTCTTGCCGTCAACTGTTTTGAGGAGCCAAAATCAATCAGGCACAAGCGACCATCGCTTTTACGACGGATAATATTCTGTGGCTTGAGATCTCTGTGAATAACTCCTCGTTCATGGATAAACTTCAGAACAGGTAGTAAATCTAGCAAGATTTCTCGAATTTCCTTAGCGCTGTACCCCCTTTTTTGTTGCAACTCCTTTAACAAATTCTGTCCGTCAATAAACTGCTGTACTAAGTACAAATAAGTATTTTCTTCAAAGTAAGCCAATAAAGTTGGTATTTGCGGATGTTCTCCAAGTTGTTGCAGTCGTTGCGCCTCTCTTTGAAATAGATCCATCGCCTTAGAGAGGGCCCAACTTTCTTGGAATTTTGGGGCTAATTGCTTAATCACGCAGCGATCTTGGAGCTTGTCCATATCTTCTGCTAGATAGGTTCTACCGAACCCCCCCTCATCTGAAAGCACTCGAATAACGCGAAAGCGATTCCGCAACAGAGGTGTAAGCGGGCGGTTGCAAGTTTGGCAGAACTGCTTTCCGTCAGGATTAAGGGGGTGTGGGCAATCGGGATTCAGGCAGCAGATCATTATCAAAAAAATTACAACTGCGTAATAAATTATGCTAAGGTTGCCCCGAAAATTTTATGAATTAGGATTAACCGTCTCCCGTATTATACTAAATCTCGATTAAAAAATTATGTGAATTTTCTGACTGTAAAACGATCTATTACTGATAAGCAAATATCAAGTTAATTAGGTATTAATAAAAACGCATGGTTTTTGATTACTGCTGACAGCAAACATATTCAAAAAGCACCTGAGTGTATTTATTGTTTGTCGATTGTGATAATAAAATTGTTAATTTGATACCTAAGACGTATGAAGTTTTCGTTGCTCGTTCGAGTTTCTTGTCTTTAACTTTACTCGCCATTCCCGGATAGCGTTTGCAGTTCTTGCTACAGGTGACAAGTATTGATTAGAAATATCCTTATTTGTAGTTTTAGTATCACTTCTAAGGCGTTGGGTGCTTAAACAGTTAGTTAAAGTCGGCAAATACGATTCCATGCCTAAAGCCCAAATTACCTCATCAGCAGACTGAAAGCGTTCTTCCAAAGAGATTTTGAGCATTTTATTTAAGATTTGGGCGAAATGCTCGCTGAGATTGACATGTGTTTGCCAACTGCACTCACCTGTGTTTGGATCTTGGTCAAATTCTAAAGGTGATTTTGCCGTTAACAGATAAAGACAAGTCACACCCACAGCATAAATATCACTAGCATAAACAGGACGCAGGGAAAGCTGTTCTGGAGGTGCAAATCCCATCGTTCCGACAAAATGGGTGTTGGCTGATTCATGCATGGTACTTTCAGCAACGTCAAGCAATTCTTCTTTAACTGCACCAAAATCAATCAATACCAACCGTTTATCATCCTCAGAACGCAGCAAGTTATGAGGCTTAATATCCCGATGAATGACATGATGTTTGTGGACATACTGCAACACCGATAACATTTCTTGCAAAAACTGCTTCACCTCAACTTCATTTTTAGGGCCGTTGCGCTTCACTTCCCATGCCAAATTAGAGCCTCGCACGTACTCTTGAACTAAGTAAAATTCTCCATTAATTTCAAAGTAGTCCAAAAGCATGGGAATTTGAGAATGACTCCCAAGCTGAGCTAAGATTTTTGCTTCTTTTTGAAAGTGCTTGCAAGCGCGTTCCCGACTTTTGGAACTAGTTACCTTCGGACAAAGCAATTTAATCACGCACAAAGGGTTCCCAGGTAAGACTGCATCTTTGGCTAAAAACGTGATGCCAAAACCACCTCTACCCAAAATTTTGAGAATTTCGTAGCGATCGCGAAATAACCTTGAGGAACCACAAAGCTTACCAAGCTGAGTTTGCTTTAAAATATCTGCGTGAATACTCGATATCTTTGGATTAGAAAAGCAATTCATCGCGCAATTAGGCTAGTTGAGGTGGAACAGCTGCTCTAGTATGTTTTTAATTTAACTACAAACATTTTTTTCCGCCAGGAGCATTACCGTAACTTTGCAAAATCCTGACCTTCGCTACCCTAGGATTCATCAAGTTGAAACAAAAAATTTAAAAATTTACGGCAAAATTTTCCTGAATTAAACTCTTCAGTATAATTGCGTAGTGAGTTGTTTATTTGAATTACTGTAAAATTTAGCAGTCAAACAAGAATGGTTCACCGTTTTTGAATGTCAAATATCTTGATCAACGTTCGACGATGCCTATGAGCAAAATCTCCCTATGCACGATACCCAACATATCCACTCATGGTGCCCATTATGACAAACACTAAATACTAAGCATAGTGGATGCCTTCAACACTTGCAATTTTACATGTTTTAAGATAGCAAACAGCCCTGCCTTAAAAAGGGGGGTTAGGGGGGATCGCAACCTTAACTGAACCGTATTTTTTGATATCGGAGAAATTTTTTTATAAAACAAAGCCAGTCTATGCATAATTTGCCCTTATCCAATTGTATTCATAGTCAGGATGCTGTTGGAGTAAGTCCATGCTAGTCTACTGGAAGCCAATTATTATTGAGGTACTATTAGAAGTTTTGCTAGAGCTAGCTCCTGGCAGCATAGACATTTTGGCAACTTGTGCTGAGTATTTAATAGAAAATTCTTGGGAAACTAGTAAAGCTTCAATTCAACTTGTTTTAGCAAAAATAAATTACCAAGTTGATTGTCAATTACCTCATCTTTCCCATGCCATTGCATCCCCAGCTATTTGATCAAAATCAATATTACTACTCTCGATCTACGACCAGAAAAACTTGACTTTACATCTTCCGCATATTTTTACTTAGCGGGTTAAAACCATAAGAAAATTTGGTACTGTCATCGTAACAAGCTCCTGTTAAGTTCGCTCCAAACAGCTTAGTATAGTGTAGTTTGGCTCCGCGAAGATTCGCTTCTATCAACTTTGCACCGCTGAGGTTAGCTCTAGTTAAATTTGCTTTGGCCAGGTTTGCTCCACCCAAATTAGAACCCCATAATTTAGCTTTAGCCAGGTTCGCGCCACTCAAGTCTGCTGCATACAAATTAATGCCCACTAAATTCGCTCCAATTAACTTGGCTCCAGCCAAATTGACACCAGTAAAATCTCTTTCTCCAGCAGCATAACGCCGCTTTAGTTCATCGGCATCCATGATTCTTTTACCTTTATCAGCAAATCAGAAGCAATTTGCTCCCATTCTTTGTCAAGCCCAGCATGAAATTCTGGCTTGTTACTGCGTCTGTACCAGTAACGAGCATTACTTAAATCCCCTTCTTTTCTGTGCAGGTAGGCATGAACCCAGGCACTGTCAGCATCACCAGCATTTTGGACGATTTCATGCGCTTTGTCCCAATTACCTTTGTAGTCATACCACAAAGCTTGTAGCGCTTGTGGTAGTGATTCGGGACATTTTTGCTGTTTTTCAATCAATTGCTGGAATTCCTTTGGTGTCATTATCTTTACCTAAGCATTATCAAACTCTTTTTTGTCTTTACTTGATTAATGACTGTTTGTCAGACGTTTGAAGTGTAAATAAATAGCATCTGCTTTTAAAATATTTAATTAGTTAGTATAAATTCTATTTGTTACCAATACTCAAGTAATTTTGGCAGACTGTAACTAGTATGATTTCAGTGTTTTTTAGTAAAATATAACACATTCGTTGAGTAAATAAGTCTGAACTGGAGTTAATGTGTCAGTATAGTTTATTAATGTTAATGAACATATTAATAATTTAACTCTTCGCTGACTGTTGCCTGGGAGTAATTTAACAAATGAAAAACTATCAAATCCCACCTGGAAGCTTTGGTCTACCTCTGTTAGGTGAAACACTTTCGTTTGTGTCTGACCTTAAATTTGTAGAAAAGCGCTATAAGCAGTATGGGTCTATCTTTAAAAGCCATATTTTTGGCAGGTCTACTGTGTTTATGGTAGGGCCAGAAGCTGCTGAATTTGTCCTTTCTAGCCACATGGATCATTTTTCTTGGCGTGAGGGATGGCCCAATAATTTTAAAGTACTCTTGGGTGAATCGCTATTTCTCATGGATGGAGAGGAACATCGGCGCAAACGCCGTTTAATTATGCCAGCAATGCACGGTGCAGCGTTGGCAAATTATATTGGCACAATGGAGAGAATTACAGAGAATTATTTGAAAAAGTGGAAACAAAAACAGGAGTTTGCCTGGTTGGCAGAGTTCAAGAAGTTGACATTTGATATTGCTAGCGAACTGTTACTAGGTACTCAAACAGACGCAGAGTCTGCACGTCTGAGCAAATTATTTACAACGCTGACGAATGGATTATTTTCTATCAATCCATTAGCTTTACCATTTACGCAATTTGGGAAAGCCATAGCAGCCCGCAATCAAATTCTAGAGCATGTAACTAAAGTTATCAGAGAACGCCAAAAAAACCCTACCAAAGACGCCCTCAGTCTCTTAATCCAAGCAAGGGATGAAGAAGGTAACAGCCTCAGTGAAAAGGAACTCATTGCCCAAGCAGTGCTGTTGCTTTTTGCCGGACATGAAACTACAACCTCAATGCTAACTTGGCTGTGTGTAGAATTAGCCCGTCACCCAGAGGTAATGCAACGCGCTAGAGAAGAACAGATGCAATTTGCTAATGGGGACGCTTTGACTTTAGAAAAATTAGGGCAAATGCACTATTTAGATCAGGTATTGATGGAAGTTGAAAGACTACATCCGTCTGTAGGGGGTGGATTTCGTGGAGTAATTAAGGAGTTTGAGTTTAAAGGCTTCCATGTGCCGACTGGCTGGCAACTAGTATATGCAATTCCAGAAACTCACCGTGTATCAGAAATCTATTCTCAGCCAGAAAATTTTAATCCAGATCGCTTTAGCCCCGAACGGCAAGAAAACAAACAACGTCCTTTCAGTTTAATTGGTTTTGGTGGTGGGCCGCGCATCTGTGTGGGGATAGCTTTTGCAAAGATGGAGATGAAAATAATTGCCGCCCACCTACTACGCGGCTACCAGTGGGAAATTTTATCTAATCAAAGTTTAGAGAAAGTACGAATTCCCACTAGTCGCCCTAAGGATGGACTGCGGGTTAAATTTCAGCCTTTGTAAAATGTTCTATGACACTCCAAATTAACATAAATTGGCCTGATAGATTGTCGCAACGCTTGCAACAGGCAAAAAATTTTGTCAGCGAAAGTGTCAACTCCCTAACTAACTCAACACAGCAAGTAAGGGAGTCGTGGACACAAAGTGCTGAGCAAATTCAGAATACAACATCAACAGCCATTCAAACAGCAATTAATTCTTCTGTGAGTGCTTGGCTTGAGCAACATCCTAATATTTTCCGACTATTACAAATCTTTGGATGGGCAGTTAATCACCCAATTGTAAGTTGCATAATTCTGCTGTTTGTCTTAGCTATACTTGGGAGTATTATCAAAGCAATTGTTAGATTGATTGAAACAGCTAGTTGGTCAATCTTACAAATCCCTTTTAAATTACTTTTTGCTATTATTAATGTTAGCTTTCAATCATTTATTAAAATTGGCAGCTTAGCATTGAAACAACTAGTAGGCTCTAAACAAACTGCTAATTTAACAGTTTTACAATTAGCTGACGCTCAACTGTTTGACAAAGATAAACAACAAAGATTAGCAGTAATTTCAAATAGACTTTCAGAAATTCAAAAAGAACAACATGAGCTTTTAAAAGAAGCTACAGAACTTTTAGCTTCAGATACAAGTGATATCAAAATAGAAGGCTGATTATACTTTAACTTGATGAAATGCCAAATCAGCCATGTACTGTCTAGCAACTTCGATGGAGGGAAACACAAACATTTAAATTCTTCCATGAGGTCGCATGAGTGTGCGACAGTATGCACAACGGTGTGCTAAACCATCAATTAGCCAAATATCTGGTACTAGGTCGAAAAATTTCTCAACGATCATTCCCTGTAAAGGAGTTAAGTCATTGTCAACCAAGTAATCTAATAGTTGGCGTTGTCCTATCAGGGAATACCTACCAAACAACTCTCGTAGTGCAGTGTAAGCTTTGTGCTGGCGGCGACCGCCCAACCGTTCAGTCGCGTAGTTAAAGTTGCTGAAATTATTGTTATCTTGCAGGATATAACTGGGTAATAACTTCATCTTCCTGTCCCGATACCCAATGAGCAAAGCGCTGGGCTAAAGGAGGTACAATGACTAGGGGATTGCTGAATCCAGAAAACACATAGATACCCTGAAATTCAGGTATAGAACCAATTAAGGGAAGGCGATCGCTACTAAATGCCACTAAGCAATGATGCCACCTCCCCGGCAGCTTAGCCAAAGCTGGCAACACTTCCCCTATACTCTGCCTCAACCAACTTTCACTTGCCTGTGAGTCCACCTTAGCGTTGGGATCGGTGAGAACACGACTAATTTGACCCAAGCGCAAACTACCATCTTGAAACTGAATTGCACCCGCATCTAAAATCGGCGCTATGGGTTCATTTCCTGGTTCATTCCATAATTCATCCACAACGCTAGACTCTGCCTCTAATTGAAAGCGTTTAAGATTAGCAGGCATTACCAGGGTACGTAATTGCACCTCAACGGGCGGAGTTTCAATCATCTCTGCATGGGTGAAATACAACCGTACAGGTATACCAGATGCTTTTAATAACTGTCGGCTGAGTCCGCCAGCACAAACAACAACGTTAGCAGCGTAGTAATTTCCAGTAGTTGTTTTGATCGCGATACCTACTCCCCTGTCTGCTTGTGGAGAGGGGGTGAGGTTCTGCACTTGCGTAATTTCTATTTTACCCCCAGCGCGCAGAAAAGCTTGAATGTAAGCTTGTGCCGTTTTTTCAGGGTTGATATGACCGTGTTTGACTGTTAAAGCACCAGCGATCGCCTTTCTATTTAATAAGGGTTCCATTTCCCAGGCTTCGTCAACACTAAGTAATTTGGGAGGAATGGCAAAATGAGCGTAGGAAGCAGCCACAACTTCTGGATCGATGTCAGTTGCAATAGTCAGCAATAAATCTAACTCGCGAAACTCGATATCAGCATCTAACTCTTGCGACAGAACTTGATAACGCGCCATTCCCTCATTACACAATTGGCGAGTTAGGGGAGTAGTACCAGACCAAAAAGCTAAACCACCATAACTATAGCGAGTAGCATTGCGTGAAGTTGCACATTGCTCTAACAAAAGTACTGAAAAGCCAGTTTTCGCTAGTTCGTAGGCGAGTGCAGCACCCGTAAAGCCAGCACCGATCGCGATCCAGTCGTAAGTTTTCATTTAGGATGATTTCCCCTTTCTTAGTACAGCTTTGCGTAAAAGCGTAGGATTTAAAACGCAGAGGGGCGCGGAGTAAGCGCAGAGGGGCGCAGAGTCTTGGTCAAGAATTTCGCGCGCGAACTTATGCAATGTTGTACTAAGAAATATACTTCTATTTAGTCTTTTGCTAATGAAACAAATTTTGAGCGTTTTGCTTTACGTTTAGCTTTGATAGAAATGGCGATTAGTAGACTAAATAAAAGCGAGCCTAGGTAAGTTGAAGGTTCAGGTACTGCTACTTTAACTTTACTTTGCCTGGTTGCTACTAATGTTAGATTTGTTTTATTCTCAAATGAGCGTTTTAGAGAACCACCTATAGAAGCTGTCGCTGTTTCTTCATTACTACCAAAGTCAGATTCCTTTAATTCTTGATTGAAGGTTATATTTTGGCTTTTTGTGTATTTTAGAAAATCGTTATTTCCAAAAGTATTTACATTGCCAGTGAGTAAAAAGTACTCTAAAGGTTTTCTATTAATGTTGTCATTGCCAGATAATAAAGAGGCTACGAAGTCTGAGAGATTGGCTTCAGGTATATCACTCGTATCAAATAACAAAAAGGATATATCTCCAGAGGCATTAGCATTTTCTGTTGGTAGCCCATCTTCAATTAATGTTCCCAAATTTAAAGAGGCTGTGAAGTCAAAAGAAAATGATTCACCAGCATCTACATCGAAATTACTGACTATTTTTCCGAGAGTGTCTGCTGTTCCTAAGTAATTTGAGCCTAAACCTCTAACAAAACTCAAATCCACACTAGTAGATGCTTCTGGTGGATTAGGTATGAAATTTGTTTGTACACCAATATTTTGAGCTATTACAACTGCATCTTCACTAAAAGGAGAAGCATCTATGTTAGCCTGATTTTGTCTATCAATTAGCGAAAAATTCTCGCTAAAGTTGGTAAGATTTAAATTTTCTTCAGCAAAAGCAAGACTAGCAGCCTGACTGGGTAGGGATGCTAAAGCAGAAGTAGCTACCACCGGAGTAAACACTAGCAAAAATTGCTTAGCAAATCCCAGATATCGCTTCATATTTTCCTCTTTCTTCCTTCTAAGTCTTCGTAACTGACCTAATAGTGTGGCAATAACTAATAATTACAAGCGGTTCTGTGAAATTTCGGAAATCTAAGGCTATTTTTGCAGTTTTTACTGAAAATACGGTTGATTTGATCTGAGCTATGCCAGGAATTTACATATTTTTTCTTGGTAGCTATTTAAAGAAGCCACTTTCGCCTTGGCAGGTTTCCCGATTTGTAGACGCGCAGGAGCGTACTTTAGGGGAACTGTCTAGACAAATCAACGCATTCTTGATAATGGGACTTTTACTAGATTCTATATCTAGAAAGACTTTAAAAGGCTTGATTATGCTATTACGATAACTTATGATTCAGCAAATATACGTACTTGACAATGAATTTTCTATAAAAAAATCCAAATATGATTGTGAAAAATTATCCTCAAAAGAACAGCAGATATTGCTTGTTTATAACTTGCAACAGCTACTATAAAACAGCTGTTGAACTGAGAATGCGGGTGCCAAAATATAATCATGTCGATTGATTCCAATTCATCCCCAGTCCCTAACCCAGAACCAATTCCGGATCAAAACTTGCAACCAGATGACTTTGATGATACCTCCGAGAATGGTTTAACTCCAGAAGAACTGGTCAAGCAACAAGCCTTGGCCGCTATTGCCTCACTGCAATCTCCGCAAAATACAGCAGCCTTACAAACAGGACATTTTCGGGTCAAGCAATGGTCTGGTAAAGCTGTCAGTGTCAAACCAAGGGCTTTGTTGCTGACCCTAGGGGCGATCGCCACTACTATCATTGGGCTTGCCATCAATAACTGGATTGTTGGCGTTGTGGGAACCTTGATGACTTTGCTATTATCTTTAGCCATTCTTTGGCCTTGGGTGCGAGAACTCTCAAAGGAATGGTTTTCAAGTCAAGAACAAGCTTTGCTAGTTGCCTTGTTGGGAATAATAGTGGCAACAGTTGGTGTGGTTAATTATAGCGGTGAGGGTAAAATCCTGATTGCAGTGGGACGCAAAATTAACTGGGAAGCTTCTGGGACACTGGCAGAATGGTTTGGTGCTTTGGGGCAAATTCTCATTGCCATCATCGCTGTTTACATCGCTTGGCGACAGTACATTATTTCTAAAGACCTGACTATTCAACAAAATCTACTCACAGTCCAGCAAAATATCATTACCCAGCAGCAGACAATCGATTCTTACTTTCAAGGAATTTCCGACTTGGTATTAGACGAAGAGGGATTATTAGAAGATTGGCCTCAAGAACGACTGCTTGCAGAAGGTCGGACTGCTGCCATTCTCAGTAGTATAGATGGCAGTGGCAAAGCGAAAGTTCTCCGCTTTCTCTCTCGTTCTAAATTACTCACACCCCTAAAACGCGATCATCGTCTTGGTAGACCGATTCTCGATGGTATTGGTGGTTATTGTGAAGATCGGCTTCACGGTGTGCGTGTGATTGATTTGGGGGTAATGCTGGCAGGTGCAGACCTTTCTGGCACGGATCTACGGTGGACTGATCTGACTGAAGCGAATCTTGTCCGTACCAATCTCAGCAAATGTGACTTGGTTAAAGCCAACCTCTCCCGCTGCATTTTGTATGAAGCTGACCTCAATGGTGCTGATTTGAATGCAACTCGCTTGTTCTATGGTTCAGCAGAAAACGCATCACCTCGCAGCCGCACCCATCCACCAAACTACAACACTGGCGAATACACTGGCGCTGTGGTAGAAAATGCAGATTTTAGTGACGTTCAGCGGATGTCTGAGGCTAACCGTCATTACTGCTGCGCCTGGGGTGGCGAAAAAACCAGGGGTACAATTCCTGGCGGTTGTGAAGGTATTCCGAATAAGTTGGGAAGGTAGTTAGTAGTTAGTAGTTAGTAGTTGGTTGTTAACCACTATCCACTATCCACTATCCACTACCCACCAACATTTACTTTCTTAGCTAACCCCAGAGTCTGCAAAACTTTAATTGCCCACCAAGTCATATCCACTTCCCACCAAGACAATCCAGCTTTTGCTACATTTGGGTGAGCGTGGTGATTGTTGTGCCAACCTTCTCCATAAGTCAGAAGTGCTGCCCACCAAAGATTACGAGAGTTGTCATGCAACTGGAAATGACGATAACCGCGCAAGTGAGCCGCAGAGTTAATTAGCCAAGTGGTATGCCAAAGCAATACTGCCCTCAGAAAGACACCGTAGACAACAAAAGACCATCCTCCCAAAGCATATAAAAGGACAGCAACAGGAATTTGCAGTAGCAAGAAGTTGCGATCCAGCCAACGATAGAATGGGTCACGGTCTAAATCAGGAGCAAATTTTTTGTAAGTTTCTTTGTCAAAAAATTCTGGACGTGGGTAAAAAATCCACAGCATGTGACTCCACCAAAAACCACGCCGGGAAGAATAAGGGTCTTTGTCTTCATCCTCGGTATGAGCATGATGCAATCGATGTGTTGCTACCCAAAAGATTGGCCCTCCTTGAATGGCAAGAGCACCTAAAGTGGCGATCGCATATTCTAACCATTTCGGTACATGCAAACTTCGGTGAGTCAAAAGTCGGTGATACCCCAAACAAATACCAATGCTGCCAAACAACCAATGCAGGAATATGGTTATTCCCAAGGCAGACCAAGAAAAACACCAAGGAGCGAGCATTGCTAAGGCATGAACTGTACCAAAAAATGCCACGTTGATCCAGCTAAGAGCAAGCGGTTGCTTACCCTCAGCTATAGCTGAGCGTGTAGTCATCAATCTTCCTTTGACGTGAATGCTGTAAATAAACTTGAAGGGTTCTTAGTAAGCAAAAAGCGTGCTTAATTGAACTCCCGCAAAGATAACGCTCACTACAACCTCTATAAAACCTAGCGAAGACCGCTAAAGTAGGAACAGAGGATGCAAGTGCTACTTACATCCCTTAGCTTAGCAATGATAATATTTAAATGCAAGTGTCACTTACATATTTAATTTATGTCCGATCAAATAATTTCAACTCGACAGCGGCTGATTAATGCAGCTAGGTCTTTATTTGCGGCACAGGGAGTCACCGAGACTACAACAAAGCAAGTCGCAGAATTAGCAAAAGTTAATGAAGTGACACTATTCCGGCATTTTGGCAATAAGCACGGATTGCTCTTAGCGGTGATTTCCGAATCACCCGTGTTTCAAGAACTGGATGAATCTTTGAAAATTCAAGCCTGTCAAATGGCTAGTGTTAACCAAGCTCTCAAAAACTATTGTAAAGACCGCTTGCAAGCCTTAGAACAAGTTCCGGAATTAGTACGTTCTGTTGTAGGTGAGGCGGGAAACTATCCTGTAGAAAATCGTCAGGCACTAGGACGAAGCTTAACCCAAGCCAATCATTATGTTGCCGAATATTTAGCAACTGTGATGGAGCGCGAACAGTTACATATCTATTTACCAGCCGAGAAGTTAGCAAGTTTACTCAATAGTATGTTAGTGGGGTATGCTGTGATTGAATTTACCAGTGAATTTCACGAACTTTGGCTTGACAGAGATGAGTTTTTAGAAAATTTGGTAGCGCTGTTTTTAAAGGGAGCCACAAACTCTACAAGTTTAGTAGAGTCTATGCCAACAGAAAAGGTGATAGATTTACCAGCAAATTTAGTCCACTTGATTTTGCAACGAGCTAAAAAATCAGGACTGCGAGATTACGCTTTAATATACGTCTTGTTTGCAGCGGGTTTATCTCAATCAGAAATTGTGAATTTAGAGCGATCGCATCAAATCAACGATGCCAATCAGCACTTATTACAAATAACTCAAGGTACTCCTCGACAAGTCCCTGTGAATCAGTGGATTATGGGTAAATGCTATGGCTCTTATGCTCGCAATCCATTAACTCAATGGTTAAAAAGCCGCAAAGATGAACATTCGGCATTATTTCTCAACGATAATGGAATGCCAATCTCTGAAGTAGAAATACAGGAACGCTGGCAGGTATTGACTGAGGGATTGTTGACACCAGAAGGACAACAACCAGTAATTGAACAAGCTCAGCAGACATGGTGTGTAGAAATGTTGATGAAGGGAATGAATTTAGAAGATATGAGTTTAATTACTGGTTGGAATCTGACTAAACTACATCCGTATGCTCGTAGAGCTAAGGAAAAATCGGCTCTAGAGCAAGCAATTCGCCTTGACCATAAATCGAAGCAAGTCACGCGGGAAGGTTAAGTTTCCCTATGCTACAAGCTTTGTTGGTGCGGCTGTGGTTTAGTCGAGCAGCAACCAATCGACCACGACGCTCATCAATCAATACTTGATCGGCTTCAATTTCAAGAGCTAGAGCGATCGCCTCAGCCTCTCCAATATCCAGTTCGTTGCTGAGTGCTTCGACTACTAGACGATCGGTAACGGAACGTGTTTGAATCCAATCAAAGGTTTGTACTTCAGTACTACCTGCAACGGGAAAGATGGGATCGGTGAGTTCTCGATAGACGGCTTCAGGGATGAATGGTGAGATCGTTGGTTCTGTGTTCCTCGTGAAAAAGTCAGATACGGTGGCGAAACTCCGCCTGCTACTGGTTGAGCCAAAGGCACGTGGGTTCGGTATCGGCAGGCGATTGGTGGACGAATGTATCCGCTTTGCCCGGCAAACTGGCTACAAAACGATCGCCCTGTGAACCAATAGCGTGTTACTTGCCGCCCGGCATATTTACGAGCAAGCTGGCTTCCGACTCGTACACGAGGAACCGCATCACAGCTTCGGTCAGGATCTCATCGGCGAAACGTGGGAATTGAATCTGTAAGCTTACCCCCGGCTGAAGCGTGGCGTTAAATTTCCCCTTTCCGTAATGTCAGAATTTCCACACCGTCTTCAGTTACAGCTACAGTATGCTCAAATTGTGCTGAGAGTTTGCGATCGCGTGTTAAGGCAGTCCACCCATCACTTAAAACCTCGACTTCCCAAGTACCCTCGTTGATCATCGGTTCAATAGTAAACACCATACCAGGTCTGAGCGCTCTGCCTTTGCCTCGTGTCCCGTAGTGGGGAATATCTGGTGCAGTATGGAAAATATTGCTAATCCCATGTCCAACAAAGTCTCGCACTACAGAAAAACCCTGCGACTCGGCGTATTCTTGAATAGCAGCACCAATATCTCCGATGCGCGCACCTGGTTTAACTTCAGCAATACCTCTTCTGCGGCATTCTTCAGTCACTTCAACTAACTTTTTTGCTGTTGGCGAGGGTGTACCGACAAAGAATGTTTTGGATGTATCGCCGTGATAGCCATCTACAATCAGCGTCACATCAATATTGATAATGTCACCATCTTTAAGAATCTCCTTGGCATTAGGGATGCCGTGACAAACTACCTCATTAATACTGGTACATATCGACTTGGGGTAGCCTTTGTAACCAAGAGGTGCGCTTTTAGCACCGTGCGCCTGCGTCCACCGTTCTGCTTCGTCGTTCAATTCTAGAGTGCTAACTCCTGGTTTCACCATCGGTTCAAGATGATGTAAAAGTTCGGCTGCCAAGCGCCCAGCCTTACGCATTTTCTCTAGTTCTCTTTTGGATAATATAACAATCGTTTGTTTGTTCATAAAAATTCAATTTATCTATAGGAGCGCTTATTAAGTATAGTTTGCACTGTTATGGGCGATCGCCGTAAGTTGGATTGAGTAAAAAAGACTCAATCAATCCCTTATTGTTTGGTTTTGTTATTCTGCTGTCACGCCCTTTGATAGCTGACTGGAAGATAAACGAGGACATCTCCATGCTCAATCAAGCCCGTCTTCTGAAAGCCTAAACTGAGATATAGTTTTTCTGCCACTACATTTTCTGGTTTATAGCCAATCAAAATTTCTTTACAGCCTGGCTTTTCCTGAAGTAACTTGATTACTGCTTGCATCGCAGCTTTACCATATCCCTTTCCCTGATGACTTTTGTCAATCATAAATCGCCAGATGAAGTAACCGCTGTTTTGATAACCACTGTCCATGCGGTCATACATCATAAAGCCGACCATAGTTTCGTGATGATAAATCCCAAGCGGAACGCTAGACGGATAAAATTTGGACTCGGCAAGAGAGTAGAGATTGGAAGCGACAAACTTTTCTTGTTCTTCAGTAGTTTTAAGACGAATGCATTCTTTCCAGTTATTCTGGTTGATTTCTCTAAGAGTAATCACTATGATAGCCCTCGGCAATTCATTATGTATTTGCTGCTGAGTTCGCTAATAACTAATCTTCAACTACTATAGTTAAGCCTGTTTCAGCAGAACGCCTTGCCGCATCTGCTACTTTGAGAGTATACAGACTTTCCTCTGGGGTAACATACAACGGGGCGTCATGAAAAAGATGGTCTAACACCATACTTGTATCTTTAGCAAATAATCCCCGGCGGCTACCAACCTCTATTGGTGTGGTTTCCCCTGCCTTGATTAAAATTCCCGTATCACCATCAAAAATTAATCCAGCCTTTTCACCATGAATTTCAAACCTGCGTTCTCTGTGCCAGATAGTTTCGCCTTTGGCATAGATAACTTGCGCTAGCAATCCACTGCTGAAACAAAGTTGAGTGACACAGAAACAGCTTTGATAATACTCTGTTTCCGTAGCCCAAAACCGATTGTGACAGTTGACGGTTAGGACTTGACCAAACAAATCAGTGAGACGATGTAATCTGGAGAGCGCACCCATTAAGGGAAAACCGAAAAGCTCATGATTGTAGCTCCATTTGCGGGGTGCGGGATACTCGGGCTTTATTGTATTGTAGCGAACGTAAAATAACTCACCTACTTGTGGTAGATGTTGCTTGATGGCTTGATGCACGCCGCCTAAAAGTTCTATGTGTTCGACGTGGAGGAGTTTTTTTTGGGCTTTTGCTAGGATGATAATTTCCTCGGCTTCTGCCACATTTAAAGATAGCGGATACTCAACAATTACGTGTTTGCCGCTAGAGAGTGCTGCTTTGGCGATCGCACCGTGATCTCGATTCACAGTACAAATTGTTACCAAATCTATATCGTCTCTTGCCACTAGTTCTTGCCAAGAACTCATCGCCGTACACTGGAATTGGTTAGCAAAAGCCGCGCTTGTTTCTGGTGTATGACCGACAACAGCAACTAAGTGCGTTCGCGCAGCATGTAGAAATGCCTCTGCACGTAGCTTTGCCGCATACCCAGTACCAACTAAACCCACGCCTACTTTTGCTTTATCCATTGTTACCAGTTCTTTTTAATCGATTGCTTATTAAGGTAAAGCAAATAACTTCACACATAAAAGTATTTTGGTAGAGCTTTTAATTGCTGCTTTGTCAAAATTACAGATATTATTTATCCTATCGGTATACTAAGTAATGAATTAACACATTCAAGCTTTTTTTGAAATCTATAAATTTATCTAATAGACTGGCTATTTGTTGCTCCTTTTGATAAGTTAAACTTATAGTTATGAACTAACTAAATTTCATTACTAATCGCGTTCAAATTCCGGTTACATCCTTTTATTTTTCTCGTAGTATCAGAAGTGAAGCAAAATTTAACAGACGACTACCCATACAGGGGTAGCCGTACGTGCTGCTTTAGGATAACTTATACTGCCGTTTGCAAAAGAGAGGATTACTGCATGGCAACTTACAAAGTTACACTGATCAACGAAGCTGAAGGGCTAAACACAACCATTGACTGTGAAGACGATACTTATATTCTAGACGCTGCCGAAGATGCTGGTCTTGACTTGCCCTACTCTTGCCGCGCTGGTGCTTGTTCTACCTGTGCTGGTAAGATCGTCTCCGGTACTGTAGATCAGTCCGATCAGTCATTCTTAGATGATGACCAGATGGAAGCTGGATATGTCCTGACCTGTGTCGCTTATCCAACCTCTGACTGCACCATCGAAACCCACAAAGAAGAAGAACTCTACTAAAAAAATAGGCGCCTCACACAATATATCTCTTGCAAGAGTCTTCGATGTTGTAGAGATAGGAAAAAAAGAAGCAGCACGGACAGAGAAAATAGGCCTCTGTTGTGTCTGCTCCATAAACCTAAACCTACTTTGGCAAAAGTCTAGTTGTTTAGCAGGCAGGAATGCACGGGTGTGCGTTCCTGCTTCATTTTGCTATTACTAGTTTAAACTACCTCCACTAAATAGTGATTTGCCTTAGCTCTATGTTGAAAATGGGCATTGGGGAGTGGGAGAATGGGGGAGTGGAGGAGTGGGCATTGGGTATTGGGCATTGGGCATTGGGCATAGTTAACAACCACTAACCACTAACCACTAACCACTAACCACTAACTACTAACCACTAACCACTAACCACTAACATAACAACGTTTTTGATGAAAAACTTCTCATAAAACATTCACCTAGAATTCATCACTAATTGTGAAGCTATGTATAGGTGAGGAATTAATAATATATGTTTCTCACAGCTTCAGCAGTTTTTGATCATTTTCGAGGGTTGACGCCATGCGTGTTTGTGTCATTGGTACTGGATACGTTGGCTTAGTGACTGGAGCTTGTCTGGCACAGATTGGACACAGTGTCATCTGTGTGGACAACAACGCAGCCAAAGTTTCATTAATGCAGTCTGGAAAGTCGCCCATTTTTGAACCGGGACTCGAACAAATCATGCAGTCCAATATGCAGGCGGGAAGACTGCAATTCACTACAGATTTGGCTTTCGGTGTAGAACATGGCGAGATTTTATTTATTGCTGTTGGCACTCCAGCGTTACCCAGTGGCGAGAGTGACACTCGCTATGTAGAAGCCGTTGCTCGTGGTATTGGCAGTAACCTCAACGGTGGTTACAAAGTCATTGTCAACAAGTCTACCGTTCCGATTGGTTCTGGGGATTGGGTACAGCGCATTGTTATGGATGGTGTTGCCGATCGCCAGCAAGATATTACAGGCTTTGATGTTGTCAGTAACCCCGAATTTCTTCGGGAAGGTTCGGCAGTTTACGACACATTTTATCCCGATCGCATTGTATTGGGTAGCAATAGCCCCAAAGCGATCGCCATGATGCAAGAACTCTACACGCCAATTATCGAGCGCAAGTTTGCTACTGAGGGATCTTTACCTCCCGTACCAGTGGTAGTCACAGACTTAGCATCTGCAGAGATGATTAAGTACGCTGCCAATGCTTTTCTGGCAACCAAGATTAGTTTTATTAACGAAATAGCCAACATCTGCGATCGCGTTGGTGCTGATGTTACTCAAATTGCCAAAGGTATTGGTTTAGACTCCCGTATTGGAGACAAGTTTTTACAAGCCGGTATTGGCTGGGGTGGCTCGTGCTTTCCGAAGGATGTTTCAGCATTAATTCATACTGCTCAAGATTACGGTTATAATGCTCAACTGCTAAAAACCACCGTCAGCGTCAACAAACGTCAACGGCTGCTGGCTATAGAAAAACTTCAGCAAGTCCTGAAAATTCTCAAAGGCAAAACCATCGGTTTGTTGGGTTTAACCTTCAAACCAGATACCGATGACTTGCGCGATGCACCTGCACTGGATTTGCTGGAAGAATTAACTCGCTTGGGTGCTAAAGTCAAAGCTTACGATCCGATAATTTCCCACCTAGAAGCGGACGTAACTTTAGTGACTGACCCAGAACAACTGGCACAAGGCTGTGATGCATTGGTATTGGTCACAGACTGGCAACATTTCCGCAACCTTGACTATGCCAAACTCGCTGAATTGATGACCAATCCTGTAATGATTGATGGTCGCAATTTCCTAAATCCAGAAGATATGGCAAAGGCTGGTTTTTACTACGTTGGTATTGGTCGTCCAACTATAGCCAATGCTTTCCTACCAAGTTCTGTGCTACCAACCGTTACTAATGAACTCTTAGCGGTTTCTTAGTATCTCTTGCACCTGCACCAAAGAGGATATGAACGATGAGACTGCTAGTTTATTCCCATGATGCATTCGGTTTGGGCAACATTCGCAGAATGCTGGCGATTTGCGAACACCTACTAAGTGAGATAGACGATCTCTCCATTTTGCTGCTGTCTGGTTCACCGATGCTACAAGGCTTTCGGCTACCCAAAGGACTTGATTATATCAAGCTTCCCTGTCTGAACCGAGGAGAAACAGGTAATATCGCTGTTAAATACTTGGGTACAGACATCAATGAAACAGTGAAGATGCGATCGGATCTGATTTTATCGGCAGTGATTAATTATAAGCCGGATCTAGTGCTGGTAGATAAAAAGCCCTACGGCATTCAAAATGAACTTGCCCCCACTTTAGATTACTTGCAGGCAAAGTTGCCACAAACCCGCTTTGTACTGCTACTGAGAGATATTCTCGACACCCCAGAAAAAACGATCGCAGAGTGGCACAAGCATAGCTATTACGAAGCTATAGAAAAATTCTACGATCGGGTGCTTGTAGTTGGAATGCCAGAGGTATTTAATTTGCCAAAGGAATATCAGTTTCCAGCTGCGGTTGCACAGAAAGTACAGTTTTGTGGATATATTCGCAAACCACCAGGAGATAAGCAACGCGATACCATCCGGGAAGAGTTACAGCTAGCAACCGATGAACAACTGGTATTGGTAACGCCTGGTGGAGGTGAAGACGGACATCAGTTAATTGATACCTATCTCACAGGACTCAAACTGCTGACAGATACACATCGCATCAAAAGCCTGATTATTTGCGGCCCGGAGATGCCAACAGAGCAAAAACAGGCATTATATCAAATAGCAAAAGCACATCCGCAGGTGCAGATCGAGGAATTTACCGATGACTTGATGAGTTATATGACAGCGGCGGATGCGGTGGTATCGATGGGTGGTTACAACACAGTGTGTGAAATTCTTTCGGCAAGAAAACCAGCTGTGGTTGTACCGCGAATCAAACCCTCCCAAGAACAATTTGTGCGATCGCAAAAAATGCAGCAACTAGGTTTGTTTAAAGTAATTAATCCTGAACATCTGACACCGACTACCTTAATACAAGAACTTCAGCAACAACTAGAAAATGGTCAGTCAAATTTCACCATTGACCTAGAAGGACTACCCAGAATTACTCATCAGATTAGAAATTTGTTAGCTGATAAAATCACAAATGCTCGGTCGCAATTTCTTTATTCCAAACTTACGCAACCATATTCATTAATAGCTGTTCAAAATAGTTGATGGTTCAATCTAATTGGAATTGGAACAATAAATATATAAGTAATAGGCATTAATCTAGCAGCCATAAAGAGGTATAAGCATTATGAAAAAACTCATGTTCTACTGCCAGCATATTTTGGGTATGGGTCATTTAGTTCGCAGCATGGAAATTGTGCGCGGTTTGACTAAAGACTTCCAAATTTGTTTTATTAATGGCGGTGAAGTAATTAAAGAATTTCAATTTCCTCCAGGTGTTGAAGTCATTAACCTGCCAGCAATTAAAACTGATTCAGAATTTCAAGAACTGCAAGTGGTAGATGATGCCTTTACACTGACGGAAGTACAAGAAATAAGGAAAAATCAACTTCTGTCGATTTTGGAGCAATTCCAGCCAGATATTTTAATGATTGAATTGTTTCCCTTTGGCAGAAGACGCTTCTCTTTTGAATTAATTCCTTTATTAGAAAACGCACAATCAAGTGAACGCCCCATCAAAGTAGTTTGCAGCCTGCGGGATATTGTAGTTACCAAGCAAAATCAAGCAAGACATGAAGAAAAAGTCTGTCAACTAATCAACCAATATTTTGATTTGTTGCTGGTTCACGGCGATCCAAAATTTGTGCCCTTAGAAGAAACATTTTCTCGGGTCAGCGACCTCAATTGTGAAGTGCATTACACCGGATATGTGGTACAAAAACCATCCACCAATCCTGCCCTAACGGATGAAGATAGAGAAATTCTCAACTCTGACCAACCCTTGATTGTAGTTAGTGTAGGCGGAGGCAGATTTGGTCATGAATTGCTAGATTGTGTAGTGAAATCAGTACCCTGCCTGGAGAAAAAAATACCTCACAACATCCATGTTTTCACCGGCCCATTTATGCCAGAGTCAAAATTTCACGAACTGCAAGTAATGGCAGGATATAGCAAAAAGATCCGTATTCGTCGCTTTACTCCTTACTTGCTCAATTACATGCAAAAAGCAGATTTGTCTATCAGCATGTCTGGCTACAACACTACGTTAAATGTTTTAGTAACTGGTGTGCCAGCGATGATTCTTCCTTTTAATGGTAATAATGACCAAGAACAAACTATTAGAGCCAAAAAATTAGGTGAATTAGGAATTGTCAAGGTAATTTCACAACAAGATTTACAACCTGATGTATTTGCTTGGAAGATAATTAGTTACTTACAAAATCAACCAGATAAAATTCAATTAGATTTTAATGGTGTTGAAAAAACGGCTGCAATTTTAAGAAATCTAGCTTGGAAGCAAAATGTTGCTTAGTAGATATTTGCGTAAAAGAGTAGCTTTTTTAAAACGCAGAGGTACGCGGAGGGAAACGCAGAGGCTCGCAGAGTCTTGACAAAGAAAATTCGTTATGAATTTGTGAATGTTTTACTTAGTTTTAGCGAAATCTAAACTTGGATGTAAATTAGGAAAAGTAAATCTCAATCATGACTAAAATAAAGATTTGTATTACCACATTAGAATATCCACCAGATGTTGGCGGTGTAGGTGAGTCAGTGCATCGTATTGCCCAAATGTTAATTAATAGTGGTTATGAAATTCATGTTGCGGTTTTTCGTTCAAAGCAACGATTAGTTAGTGATGACAGCCGCAGGCGTTCCAGTTGCAAAACAATCCTTCAGGATGGGGTGTTTGTGCATCGGATTAAGTCGGCTGTGCGCGATGAAATGCAAGAAATTCAAGACTTTTTTAGTGATGTTTACTTTCAATTGAAATGTCTGCATCAAAAGTATAGTTTTGACTTGTTTCATGCCTTTTTTATGAATGAAACAGGTTATGTAACGACTCTTTTAGCAAAAGAAAATGACGTGCCAGTTATCAATAGCGTTCGCGGTGCTGACTTGCACAAACATATTTTTAATCCCAAAAATCATGCTCAGATAGCGTGGGTTTTAGAAAATTCTAATTGGGTGACGTTTGTTAGTCGAGAATTGCAGAAAAGAGCTAGTGTAATTGTTCCAAGTGTTAAGTTAAAATCTTCCGCTTTCTGGAACTCGATCGCACCTATCAATTTTGCCAAACTTCTCACCCCTCCTCTAGTTAGAGAGTTGCCGGGTATTGTTATCGGTTCTAGTGGCAGGTTCCGCGACAAGAAGGGAATAGAATTTCTCCTTGATGCCTGTGAGGAGTTGAGTCAAGAAATAGAGCTGTCACTGTTATTGATTGGCGATTTTGTTGAAAAAGAACGGGAATACTGGCAGCAACAAATAAAACAATGTGATTTGGGTTCTCGTCTCTGCATTACTGGTATTACCAGTCGGCAAGAAGCTTTAGCCTACCTCCCAAAATTGGATATTTTCGCTATTCCTTCACTAACTGATGGCTGTCCAAATGCACTGCTAGAAGCCATGCTAGCTGGTTGTGCGATTGTTGGAACTAAAGTAGATGCTATTGGTGAAATTCTTGAAGATGGTGTCAACGGCTTGCTAGTTAACCCCGGTAGTACCACAGAACTCAAAGCAGCACTGCAATGTTTAGCAACTCAACCACAACTGCGGCAAAAGCTGGGTGCAGCAGCAAAAACAAAAGCACAACAGCAACTTCACCCATCCGTAGAACATCAAAACTGGATCAATGTTTACCAAGAAGTTTTTACGACATGGGAATACGAAAAAGACATCGTACATCGCCTTTATGGCGACAATAATTTCTCTGCTGACAATTTTAACAGTACCTACTTTGGTACAGGCGCAAACCAAAATCAGTGACTTGCAACGCCCAAGCAGAGGAGTGGGGGAGTGGGCATCGGGCATTGGGCATTGGGCATTGGGCATTGGAAATAACTACTAACCACTAACTACTAACCACTAACCAACAACAACCAACAAACAACAATCAACCACCAACAAAATTATGAATAAGCCACAAGTTACCATAGTAGTTTCCCAACGCGAACGTTTCAGCTACACTCAACAATCATTGGAAAGTATCTACGAACATACTCACATACCTTTCTCTCTAGTTTACGTAGATGGCAATTCTCCCTCTCACATCCAGCATTATCTTGAGAAACAGGCGCGAGAGAAAGAATTCGATTTAATTCGTACTGAGTATTACCTCTCACCCAACCAAGCCCGTAATCTGGGTTTACATCAAGTTAAAACCGAATACTTAGTGTTTATTGATAATGATGTGATTGTCGCCCCAGGTTGGCTAGACCATTTATTGCAATGTGCTGAAGAAACAAAAGCAAGTGTAGTCTGTCCCCTCACCTGTATTGGCAAGCCTTTGGGGGAGACAATTCACCTGGCAGGTGGTGAAGCGCACATCGTTGTCGAAACACAAGAAAATAATGAAGTCAAACGACGTGTGCATGAAAAACACTACTTCGTAAACCGCAAAATTACTGAGGTGCGCGACCAATTGCATCGTCAACAGTGCGAGTTTGCCGAATTCCACTGTATGCTAGTCCGCACCGAAATTTTTGACCGCATCGGGCTTTTAGATGAGGAACTGTTGAGTACGCGGGAGCATATTGATTTTTGCATGACCGTGACCTATGCCGGAGGCACGATTTACTGCGAACCCGCTTCGGTAGTTACTTACGTACCAGGACTCAAGTATGAATTACCAGAACTTGCCTTCTTTATGCTGCGCTGGAGTGATGCTTGGGAAATCGCCAGTTTAGAACACTTTGCCCAAAAATGGCATCTGATGAGGAACGACAAATACTTCAAAAAGCGCTACAAGCGCATGGGACACCGCCGCCATCAGGGATTCTTGAAACCACTGCTACGTCGCCTCACCTTTGGGTTGAATCCCCTGTGGCTAGAGAAGTGGGCAATTTCTCTAGAAAAGAAATTAAACCATTACATTACCGATCGCTATGCCCGAAAAGTTAGAAGTTCTGGCGACCTACAATTACCCCATTTCACTGCAAACAGTAATAAAACTGAGCGCGAGTTAGTCTCTTAGTTCGGCAGAAGCCTTCTGGGGGGCTGGTCTCACCGCGCTGCGCGCGTCTACACCAGTCGTACCCTGCCTTAACCGCCCTGCGGGCGTCTACATGGGGGACTCACCGGCCCCCACGACCGACAGGGAGTGGGGATTGTGGGCTTCGGGGTCCCCTCTGGGGTTGGGGGAGGAACCCCCTTTGGAGCGCGCTGGTTCACCGCTGCGCGTCTATGCGTCCTTTGTCGTTCGTTTATACCTAAAACTCAAGGAGGAAGATAAATCAAAATGGCGCGTCCCGATCGCAAAAGTTTGAGGGCAGCCTTGCCAGGAATAGTACGGATTTTGCGGCAGTTCTCACCGCAGATCCAAAAACAGAAGTTCCTGCTAATAGTCTCCTTTGCCGCACTAATGGCAGAAATTTTCTTGCACTTACTAGAACCCTGGCCCCTGAAGTTCATTTTTGACTACATCCTTCTACCTGGTTTTAGAACCAAGCCTTTTGGCATACCCTTCATTGACGGACTCAGCCCATTTGCCCTGCTGACAGCCTTGACAGTAGGATTAGTAGCGATCGCTGCACTCCGCGCGACTGCTGCTTACTTCAGCGTTGTTGGCATGTCCCTAGCAGCCACCAATGTCCTCACCGAAATTCGCGCCGATCTCTACAGCCACCTCCAGCGCCTCTCCCTATCTTTCCATCACAAGGCTAAAAGTGGCGACCTGATTACCCGCGTTACCTCTGACATTGACCGAATGCGGGAAGTGACGGTAATGGCAGTTATGCCCCTACTTGCCCACTCTTTCACTTTAGTGGGCATGATTGCCGTCATGTTCTGGCTGCATTGGGAACTCGCACTGATAGCAATTGCTGTGTTTCCCTTATTCATATTTTCCACGATACGCCTGACCAAACGCATTCGGCAGGTCGTACGCCAGCAGCGCCAACGCGAGGGAGCAATGGCTGCAACTGCGGCAGAATCTATCGGTGCGATCAAGATTGTGCAGGCGCTTTCCCTACAAGATATGCTGGAGAATTCCTTTTTCAGCCACAACCGCCAAAGCTTAAAAGACAGTGCCAAAGCACAACGGCTAGCAGCAGGTCTAGAACGGATGGTGGAACTGCTAGTGGGGATTTCTATTGCCTTAGTTTTATGGCGAGGAGTGCTGCTAGTGATGGGGAAATCTCTCACTCCAGGGGATTTGTTGGTATTTGTCAATTATCTGCGGATTGCCTTTAAACCGATGCGGCAACTCGCCAAATATACTGGGCAAATCGCCAAGGCTACGGCTTCTGGGGAACGCATCTTAGATGTGCTGGACACCGTACCCGACATTCGCGATGCACGCGGGGCAAAGGATGCGCCACCTTTGCAGGGATATGTACAGTTTGAAAATGTTTCCTTCGCCTACGAACCTAAAAAAGGTATATTGCGACACCTTAGCTTTGAGGCAAATCCTGGTCAGCACGTCGCCTTGGTGGGGCCCTCGGGGGGCGGTAAATCTACTTTGGTGAGTTTGCTGTTGCGCCTCTACGATCCAGTAGAAGGGAGAATTTTAGTGGATGGACACGACTTGCGGGAGTACAAACTTCAATCTTTGCGGCGACAAATAAGCGTTGTCTTGCAAGATAGTATTCTCTTTGCAACCAGTGTAAGAGATAACATTGCATACGGTAGTTTGGGAGCTTCCGATCAAGAAATTGAACAAGCTGCCCGTCTGGCAAATGCCCACGATTTTATTCTGGCAATGCCAGAAGGCTACGACACTATCCTTGGTGAACGGGGGGCAACTCTGTCTGGCGGACAAAGACAAAGAATTGCGATCGCTCGTGCGGCTGTGCGTCAAGCTCCCATAGTCATTTTAGATGAACCTACGACAGGTTTAGACAAAGAAAACGAACACGCTGTCAACGAAGCACTAGAACGCTTGACCAAGGGACGCACCACCTTTTTAATTTCCCATAACCTCAAACCAGTTGTCCAAGCTGATTTTATTCTTTACATCGAAGGCGGACAGATTTTAGAACAAGGTACTCACGCCGAACTGATACGCTTAGGCGGACGGTATGCGGCAATGTATGCTTTGCAGTCTGCGATCGGCGAAGATTCCCGCGAGGATGATGCTTATGTGGTTAGTAGTTAGTAGTTGTAGAGACGTGCCATGGCACGTCTGTACATTGGTTAGTAGTTAGTGGTTAGTGGGTAGTAGTTAATAGTTCATAAAAAAACCATGAACAAACAACAACCAACAACCAACAAACAACTTCGCGTCATCTTAGTACGTCACGGTCAAAGTACATACAACGCCCAAAAACGATATCAGGGCAGTTGTGATGACTCTGTTTTGACTGACAAAGGCCATCAGTCTGCCTACCAAACTGGCGTAGCCTTAAAAACCTATTCTGTAGATGCAATTTATACTAGCCCTTTACGACGCACTCAAGAGACTGCTAAGGATATTTTGCAGGCATTCGCCAAAGACATACCCTTACAAACTCATCCCTGTTTGCAAGAAATCAGTATGCCTGGGTGGGAGGGTTTATCTTTTGAATATGTACGCGAGCATTTTGTTGAAGAGTATCGTTGCTGGAAAGAAAAACCTCATGAGTTTGCATTCATAGATTCGTCATTTGTCACTAGTCATTTGTCATTAGCAAAATCTACAAATTCCTTACAAGTAACAGATAATAAACCATCAAGAACAAAACAGTTTTTTCCAGTATTGGATTTGTATGAAAAAGCTGGCCGATTTTGGCAAGAGATTTTACCGCGTCATGCAGGGCAAACTGTACTGATAGTGAGCCATGCTGGGACGATTCGTGCCTTAATCGGTACTGCGATCGCAATCTCACCCGCACGCTACCATACTCTCCAGCAATCTAATTGCGGCGTTAGCATCCTCAAATTTTCTCACCCTTTTGATCAATCGGCAAAGCTAGAAGCAATGAACTTCACTACCCATTTAGGAGAAGTTTTACCGAAACTTAAAGAAGGCAAACATGGTCTGCGTCTATTGTTAGTACCATCTTCGGGAGCAAATCCGAATTCTATCGAGAAACTCGCGGTGTTTCTTCACAAAGAGGCGATCGCTTTTTGCATTAGTACTGACTTTAACAACAACCAACATATTGCTGAAAAAATTCTTCAGTATCACCCAAGCACTATTCACCTCCACACGTTGCAGCGAGACTTACCTCAGCTTTGGCAACAAACCATTCAATCTTGTAGCATCGACTCTACCAGTCTCACCACAGGATTGGTAGTTGCTGATGATACGATCATCCAACAGATGTTGGGTCAAGTCCTGGAGCTGTCAGCAGACCAACAGGAGAATTTACAACTAATCTCTGGAACCATGAGTATTGTTCACTATCCTGTTGCTCATCGCAAACCTGTGCTTCAGGCGTTGAATATTTCTAGTACTGAGTTACATTAAAATTTTGTTGTTTGTTGGTGGTTGGTTGTGATTGGAACAAACACCAAACACCAAACAACTAACACCAAACAACTAACACCAAACAACTAACAATGAAAGTACTGGTCACTGGAGTTGCTGGCTTTATAGGATTTCATCTCGCGCAACGTCTTCTAGCAGAAGGGGTGTACGTCTATGGCATCGATAATTTAAGCGACTACTACGATGTCAATCTGAAAAAAGCACGGTTGGCAGAGTTACAACCGCAGTCGAAATTTACCTTTCAGTTGTTGGAATTGAGCGATCGCCCCAGCACTGCCAAACTCTTTCAAGACCACACCTTTGATTGCGTGATTCACTTAGCAGCGCAAGCAGGAGTGCGCTATTCACTACAAAACCCCTTTGCCTACGTAGATAGCAATCTTTCAGGTTTTGTCAACGTCCTGGAAGGTTGTCGTCACAGCCAAGTCGGTCATTTAGTGTTTGCTTCTTCCAGTTCTGTTTATGGCGCGAATACGAAAGTACCCTTTGCCACTAGTGACAAAGTAGACAATCCGATTTCACTCTATGCTGCCACGAAAAAGTCAAATGAATTAATGGCTCATGCCTACAGCCATCTGTATAACCTGCCAACTACAGGATTGCGTTTCTTTACGGTGTACGGCCCTTGGGGACGGCCGGACATGGCATACTTCAAATTTGTGCAAGCAATCTATAAAGATCAGCCCATTGATGTTTACAACTTTGGGAAAATGCAGCGGGACTTTACCTATATTGACGATGTGATTGAAGGGCTGGTTCGGGTAATGCACAAACCACCTCAAAAACAATCTGTTGCTCCTTACAAGCTCTATAACATTGGTAATAACAATCCGGTAGAGTTAATCAGGTTTATTGAAGTTATTGAACAAGCTTTGGGCAAGCAAGCCAAAAAGAACTTTCTACCCGTGCAACCGGGGGACGTTCTCAGCACTTACGCCGACATAGATGATTTAATGCAAGATGTGGGTTTTAAACCAATAACACCTATTGAGCAGGGTATTCAGTGTTTCGTTCAGTGGTATAGAGATTATTACGGTCACTGAAAAAATAGTTTGCTGTGGATGAAAAATCAATGGAAAGCACAATTAGTCTGCAATTTTTGCCATGTGAGCTTGTTTGCTCTCACAATTATCTTTTCACTCTCAGAGAGGGCTTTTGGTAACAAAGTTCTCCCTTACTCCTCCTCTGTTCTCACAATCTCAAACTCCAGCCAACCCTCCGTTAATGTAAATGCTGTATCTGACCTAGCAGATATTCAACCGAGTGACTGGGCTTTTCATGCTTTGAAATCTTTAATAGATCGCTACGATGTTACAGGCTATGCTCATGCCACCTTTAGTGGCGATCGAAGCATGACTCGCTATGAATTTGCTGCCAGTCTTGCTGCTACCATCTACCAAATCAATCAACCGATCGACACAGAAAAATCTAACTCGGTCAGCCGGGAGGATCTAGAAACGATCAAACGTTTGCAAGCGGAATTTGTCTATGAGTTAGGCATTATACAAGGACGATTAGACAACTTGCAAACCCGCGTCTCTACAATACAATCATTTTCTACGACTACTAAACTTGAGGGAGAAGTTCTTTTTGCCCTGACTGGAGTTAGCAACGGTGACAAAGCTGATGACTCAGGCGATGCCATCGATAATAATCTTACCTTTGGTAGCCGAGCACGTCTAACCTTCGATACTAGTTTCACTGGCAAAGACCGCCTCAGAACTCGCTTGCAAACTACCAATCTTCCAAAAATAGATGATGCGACAGGAACTGATATGGCTCGTTTAGCCTTCCAGGGCAATGACGATAATGAGGTGGGACTGAGTGTCTTAGAGTATCGTTTTCCGGTAGGAGAGCAAGCTCTTGTTTATCTCATAGCAGAAGGTGGTGACCTTGACGACTTTTTTGCTACTACCCTTAATTCCTTTTTCAGTGGTAGTGGTGATGGCTCTATTTCCCGCTTTACCCAGCGCAACCCCGTTTCCCGACAGGGAGGAGGCGCAGGAGTAGGAGTAGTCTATGATATCACTGACTCCTGGGGCTTAAGTTTGGGTTATGTAACTGACGATGTTGATGAACCAGAAACTGGATTTGGTAAAGCAGCATACGGAGCGATCGCCCAACTAAGTCTCGAACCCAATGATGATGTCGGTTTTGCGATTACCTACGTCCACTCTTACAACAGCCTCGATACGGGAACAGGTAGCCGCCGCGCCAACGATCCGTTTAATGACGAAAGCGATGCCATAAGTGCAGATTCCTTTGGCTTAGAAACAGCGATCGTGTTTAACCCCAAGCTTTATCTGACTGGTTGGGTGGGCTTTACCCGTGCTACAGCAAAGGATCTGCCAAATCATCCGACGGCGAGTATTTTTAATTGGGCGCTGACTTTAGCTTTGGTCGATTTAGGTCAAGAAGGAAGCGTTGGCGGAATTGCCATTGGTCAACCACCCAAAGTTACTAGTAATGACTTTGAAGTTGCAGGTCAGACGTACGAAGATCGGGACACATCTGTGCATCTAGAAGCCTTCTGGCGCTTCCAAGCAAACGAGAATCTCGCTATTACACCGGGAGTGCTGGTAATTACAAACCCAGAATACGAACGCGACAACAGCACTATCGTTGTTGGTACAATTCGGACAACTTTGAGCTTTTGAATCTAATTTTTTTGCATTACTTTGCGAAATCGCCTGTAGACTAGGTGTATTTCATAAATAAGTGAAATGGCATGGCTTTGCTCTCTCTGCTGCTCTGCGGGGAGGGCTGTTTTTTCATTCTTGACTTCCCGGAACGAAGGGGAAAGGGGACAAATTGCTATTGCTATGTCTGAACGCAACTTGGTATAAAGATGCATATAAATACTTAGTTAAGAAGCCTATCTTTTTTACAAATTTTTGTCAGATTATTTACCTAAATATTTTTCAAAAGCCTTATATATACTGAATATTTACGGTTGTTTACCTAAATTGAAAATGTAATTTTTGTGTAAATAAGCAGTATAAACTCTAGCTAACAAATAAATTCACCAGTAAGCTACATACATAAGCAGAGGTGGAAAACACGGATAAATTCCTTGCTATCACCCATAGCATTCCTAGAGAAATGTGAGACTTTGAGCTTGGTTAATGGCTGTTTGCCGTGCCAAATATCTATCAACAAATAACGACCAAAATAGAACATCTCACAAATCTATTGGGATTTTCATAGAAACCAAGAAAAGACAAAAGCCAAATTAAAAGCTTAAGTCAATTTCAGTAATACTCCTATTTTTAATCACCGTCAGAGGTTGATTTATATGTTGTCGTATTCGGGGCGTGATATGTGCAATTGCACCAAAATATTCGCTTGCGTATTTAGGAGTATCGCCATTATTAACATTCACTTTTTTGAGGAGAAAACAAGTATGTTAAAGTCATTTTCTCAATTGTTAAAAAACAGTGCATTCGCTTTGTTTAGTGTGGGGCTGGTAACTGCTCCTGCTCACGCTATTAACATCACCACCACTGGCAACGGCAATGATTTAGTAAACAGCATTTTGGGTTCGGGAATTACAGTATCCAATGTCACTTATAATGGATACCCTACCGCATCTGGACTTTTCACAGATGGTTTATCATCAGGTATTGGCATAGATAAAGGTATTATTCTGACTACTGGGAATGCGAACCTCGCAGTCGGGCCAAACAATCAAGATGGTGCAACAGGATCTAATAGCTTCCCGGGAGATGCAGATTTAAACAGCTTAATTCCTGGATTTAATACTTATGATGCAGCTGTTCTTGAATTTGATTTTGAATCGACTACGGGCGATTTGTTTTTCAACTATGTCTTTGCTTCAGAGGAATACAACGAATACGCTAATAGCAGTTTTAATGATGTATTTGGCTTCTTTTTGGACGGAGTGAACATTGCCCTTATCCCTGGAACCACCACGCCAGTTTCAATTAATAATGTCAACGGTGGCAACCCTTTAGGCACTAACCCTAAAAATCCTCAATACTACATCAACAACGATTTATCAGATGGCGGGCCATTCTTCAACATTCAATATGACGGTTTCACAAAAGTGTTTACTGCTCAGGTAAAGGGACTAAGCGCTGGTAAGCACAACATTAAACTGGCAATTGCAGATGCAGGAGATTCAATTTTGGATTCTGCTGTCTTTATTCAAGCTGGTACTTTCTCTAGCGAACCACCAAAAGATGTTCCCGAACCTGCTTCTCTACTGGGTATCTTGGCTGTAGGTGGTTTTGGAGCTACTTCTTTGCGGAAGCACCAAATGCCTAAAACTCAAGCTAAAGCCTAAGTTTTTCTCTAGCTAGACTACTACCTGCTGGTCAGCAACCGCAAGACACGGCAGTTTTTTTAGAAATCACACAAAAACGCGATCGCCTACAACTAATTTTCCAGCCTCTAGCCCCTAGTCTTTAACTCATATTCTTGAAATTTAGCCTCACTTCCCTCATCTTAACTTCACTCATTCACTCAAAGCCGCAAACTTAAGATTCAATTTATGCCGACTAGTGGCGTCGTTCAGTGCTACTCTTGAAGATGAAATTGCTTAATCTTAAGTCTCTTACGGCCCTATCTGAAATATAGCTTCAATAATAGACTCAGCATGGTCACCACTGCAGAAAAAACAAACATTGGTTACATTACCCAAATCATTGGTCCGGTTGTAGACGTGAAATTCCCCAGTGGGAAGATGCCACCAATCTACAATGCTTTGAGCGTCACAGGCACCAACGAAGCCGGACAACAAGTCTCGGTTACTTGCGAAGTACAGCAACTGCTTGGTGATAACCAGGTGCGGGCTGTTGCTATGACTACTACCGATGGCTTAGTACGCGGTATGGAAGCTGTCGATACTGGCGCTCCTATTAGCGTGCCTGTTGGTAAAGTCACGCTGGGTCGGATTTTCAACGTGCTTGGCGAACCCGTAGACAATAAGGGGCCTGTCAATGCTGAGGAAAAGTTCCCCATCCACCGTCCTGCTCCCAAACTCACGGAATTGGAAACCACACCTTCTGTGTTTGAGACTGGAATTAAGGTTGTTGACCTGCTGACTCCCTACCGTCGTGGCGGTAAGATTGGTCTGTTTGGTGGTGCAGGCGTCGGCAAAACCGTGATCATGATGGAGTTGATTAACAACATCGCTACTGAACACGGTGGTGTGTCGGTATTTGCTGGTGTGGGTGAGCGCACACGCGAGGGCAATGACCTTTACAATGAAATGATTGAATCTGGAGTAATCAACAAGGACAACCTCAACGAGTCCAAGATTGCTCTGGTTTACGGTCAGATGAATGAACCACCCGGAGCGAGAATGCGCGTGGGTCTGTCTGGCCTGACAATGGCAGAGTACTTCCGGGATGTCAACAAGCAGGACGTACTGCTGTTTATCGATAACATCTTCCGGTTCGTACAAGCTGGTTCGGAAGTGTCCGCGCTGTTAGGACGGATGCCTTCTGCGGTAGGATATCAGCCAACCCTGGGTACAGACGTGGGTGAATTGCAAGAGCGCATCACCTCCACCAACGAAGGTTCCATTACCTCTATCCAAGCGGTATACGTGCCAGCGGACGACTTGACTGACCCCGCACCCGCTACCACTTTTGCTCACTTGGATGGAACCACCGTGTTGTCTCGCGGTTTGGCAGCTAAGGGAATTTATCCAGCGGTAGACCCCCTAGGTTCCACTTCCACCATGTTGCAGCCGGGGATTGTTGGTGACGATCACTACAACACCGCTCGGGCTGTACAAGCAACTCTACAGCGTTATAAGGAACTGCAAGACATCATCGCTATTCTCGGTTTGGATGAATTGTCTGAAGATGACCGTCTGACTGTGGCTCGTGCCCGGAAGATTGAGCGCTTCCTGTCTCAGCCATTCTTCGTGGCAGAAGTATTCACCGGCTCCCCAGGTAAATATGTGAAGCTGGACGATACCATCAAAGGCTTTAAGATGATTCTGTCTGGTGAGTTGGATGATCTGCCAGAACAGGCATTCTACATGGTCGGTGGCATTGACGAAGCCATTGCTAAAGCTGAAAAAATGAAAGGGTAATTAGTTAGTGGTTAGTGGTTAGTGGTTAGTGGTAAGAGCTACTAACTACTAACTACTAACTACTAACAACTAACTACTAACAAAGGACAAATGACATTAACCGTTCGTGTAATTTCCCCAGATAAAACAGTGTGGGATGCTCCCGCTGAAGAAATCATTTTGCCCAGCACCACCGGTCAGCTAGGTATCCTTACCGGACACGCACCTCTGTTGACGGCTTTAGATACGGGCGTGATGCGAGTACGTGCCGGCAAAAATCAAGCCTGGACACCGATCGCTTTGATGGGAGGCTTTGCTGAAGTCGAAGCAGACGAAGTCACCATTCTGGTAAACGGTGCTGAACGTGGCGACAAAATTGACCTTGAGGAAGCCCGTGCTGCTTTTAATGAAGCACAAACCCGTTTAAATCAGGTAGCAGCAGGCGATCGCCAAGCTCAAATTCAAGCTAACCAAGCCTTCAAACGCGCCCGCGCTCGTTTTCAAGCCGCTGGCGGTATGGTATAATTAATAACTCGGTTTCTTTGAGAAACCGGGTTATTACTGTAGTATTAACTTTTATAAAAATTAGGACAAGTTTAAGAAATAAGGGGAATTCTTGGGGAAGTTATACGTTAGATAATTAGTTGCCCAGAGGGGCAAAAATATGAAATTCTCACAACATTCCTCAAACAGGAATAAGCAACATAATATACTTCGCTTCGCAGCATCTGCGATCGCAACATTGGCGCTAGCTGGTAGCATTCATACTGCTAGCGCCAATCCTATTAAAAAAGCTACTACACAAGAAATCGCTTCAGTACCAACTCAAATTCAGCAGACACAACCAACGATCGCCCAAATTCCCATGTCACCTTGGGGACTCATCCCCGTCATTGTTGTAGGTGGTTTAGCGATCTTTGTCCCTCTCTTTTTTGGAGGGCTGGTCGTAATTGGCGAACGGGAAGTTGGGATTGTAGTTAAAAAATTTGTGATTTCAGGACGCGGACTTCCAGCCGGACGGTTAATAGCCATGAACGGCGAAGCAGGTTTGCAGGCTGATACTCTCGCTCCTGGCTGGCACTGGGGCTATTGGCCTTGGCAGTACTCGGTAAAAAAAGAGTCAGTTGTCGTTGTTCCCCAAGGTGAAATAGCCCTGCTTGTAGCGGAAGATGGCGCACATATCCCGCCAGAGCGCATTTTAGGTAAAGTTGTAGAATGCGACAATTTCCAAGATGCCCGGAAATTCCTCAGTAATGGTGGGGAAAAAGGGCGGCAAATGGGTTTTCTCACAGCTGGTACTTACCGCATCAACACCGCTTTGTTTAAGGTAATCACTGTCGCAAACGCTAGCAAACATGGCATGAGTCCAGAATATTTGCGGGTGTATCACGTTGCTGGTGACAAAGTAGGTATCGTTACTACCCTAGATGGTCTCCCCATCCCCGGTGGTGAAATTGCAGGCCCCATCATTGCCGCCCACGACAACTTCCAGAACGGACAGAGATTTATTGATGGCGGTGGACGTCGGGGTTTGCAAGAACAGATTTTACTTTCTGGTTCTTGGAACCTGAATCCCTGGTTTGTCCAGGTTGAGCAAGTGCCGATGACAGAAATTCCCATTGGCTATGTGGGTGTGGTAATTTCTTTCGTAGGCAAGGCCCACGAAGATGTGAGCGGTGCAGCTTTTACCCACGGTAACTTAGTTAATTCTGGACATAAGGGTGTCTGGGTTGAACCGCTATATCCAGGCAAGCACCCAATTAACACTCGTGTCATGAAGATTGAACTGGTGCCAACCACCAACATAGTTTTAAACTGGTCTGGTCGCACCGAACGTCACAACTATGACGCGAAACTTGGCTCTCTAACAGTGCGCTCAAGAGACGGGTTTGCTTTCGATTTAGAAGTCGCCCAAATAATTCACGTCGGTGCTTTGGATGCTCCCAAGGTGATTTCCCGTGTTGGTGCAATGCAGAATTTAGTAGACCATGTGTTAGAACCAACGATTGGAAATTATTTCCGCAACTCAGCGCAAGATTATACTGTATTGGACTTTTTGAGCGCCCGGAGCGAACGACAAGCAGAAGCCGCTGACTATATTAGAGTAGCACTGCGGGCTTATGACGTACAGGCGATTGACACCCTCATAGGTGACATTCAACCGCCAGCAACGCTGATGCAAACACAAACAGACCGAAAAATTGCTGAAGAACAGCGCAAGACTTTTGAAGTGCAGCAACAGGCGCAAACCCAAAGGCAGCAACTGGTAAGAGAAACAGCTTTGGCAGATATTCAGCAAGATATGGTGAAATCAGAGCAGGGTGTAATGATTGCTGAGTTGAAAGCAAAAGCAGACATTCAGCAAGAAGCGGTGAGATCGGAGCAAGGCGTGAAAATTGCCGAACTCAAAGCGAATGCCAAAGTCAAGGAAATGACTGGTGAAGCCGAAGCCATCCGCTTAAGAGCAAATGCCGAAGCCGAATCTCTACGACTGAAAAGTATTGCCGAAGCCGAAGCTATCCGCGCCACAGGTAACGCCAAAGCAGAAACCTACCGTACAGGTGTAGAAGCCTTGGGGACACAAGGTTATACAGCGATGCAGCTGATGCAAATTATTGGCGATCGCCACGTCCGTCTCATTCCAGATGTATTAGTCGGTGGTAATAACGGCAGCACCAATGGCTTGGTAGATGGGCTACTTTCCATGATTTTGTGGAATCAAACAGCTAAGCCAGGTGAGGTGATATCGCCATTGCATGTAAAATCAACCGAACCACGAGCAAATCAACAAGATGGTACTCCACCTACAGTTGTTGATTTTCCATTGGATGGTAACGTTTCGGGTAGTTAGTTGTTTGTTGTTAGTTGTTGGTTGTTGGGAATAAACAACTAACAACTACCAACCACCAACAATCACCATAAAAAATACATTTATTCATGTCGGTTTACCTAAAAGAACGTTATCGCTTAATCAAACAGATTGGTAAAGGGGGATATTGCCAAACCTTTCTCGCCATAGATGAAGGACAATTACCCCCCATTCTTTGTGTTGTGCAAAAATTTCCACAGCAAAAGCAGACACTAGAAGCGTTTGTACAAAAAGCACAACGACTTGAGGAATTAGGTAAGCATCCACAAATTCCCGCCCTACTGGCATCTTTTGCAGTAAATCACCACTTTTATTTGGTGCATGAGTTTATAGAGGGTAAGAATTTGTCTACCCTGCTAGAAGAACAAGGAGTCTTCAGCGAAACTCAAATTTGGCAACTTTTAGAGAGTTTGTTGCCTGTTCTCAAATTTATTAGCGATCGCCATATCATTCACTGTGATATCAAACCTGAAAACATTATTTTGAGATCCCTCCCAAACCATATCTTAGGCAGGGGGGATTTCGTCTTGGTCGATTTCGGTGCAGCGAAATTTTTACCAGAATATGAGCAGCTAATAGACGAAAAAACTTCAGGTAGTCCAGAATATGCTGCACCAGAACAAACTCAGGGAAAACCAATATTTGCCAGTGACCTATACAGTTTAGGTGTAACTTGCATTCACTTACTAACTCATATTTCTAGCTTCGATTTATTTGATATTACTGATAATTGCTGGGTTTGGCAGCAGTATCTTACCACCAAAATCAGCGATCGCTTAAGTAAAATCATCAACAAGCTTATAGAAAAAGCTACCAGTCTCCGCTTTCAATCAGCCGATGAAGTCATGCAAGCAATAGGCATCCATTCTCTATTACCTTTGTCCCCTTCACCCTTCCCCACTCCCCAGTGGCATTGCTTGCATACCTTTATAGGATCTCCCGGTTTATTAAGTAGTGTAAATTCCATTGCTATTAGTCCTGACGGTCATATTTTAGCCAGTGGACATGATGACAAAACTATTAAATTGTGGGATTTAAACACCACAAAACTGATATCTACCTTATCCGGACATTCTCAAGCTGTGAAATCAGTTGCTTTCAGTCCAGATGGGAAAATTCTGGCAACGGCTAGCGATGATAAAACTATTAAATTGTGGAATCTGAATACATTCGAGGAAATCTGCACTCTCTTTGGACACTCGAATGCTGTCAAATCAGTTGCCTTTTGTCCTGATGTAGGAATACTTGCCAGTGGCAGTTGGGATAAAACCATTAAACTTTGGGATGTTGAGACAGGCAAAGAAATTTGTACACTAACCGGACACCAATTACAGGTGAGCGCAGTTGCGTTTAGTTCCCAAGGTAAACTACTGGCCAGTGCTAGTTTTGACAGAACAATTCGCTTGTGGGATTTATCTCCACTTCACACAGAGGTAGGAAGAAAATTTAAAAACTGCCCATGCTACAGCCTTTCAGGTCATGCATGGGCAGTTTTGACAGTCGCTTTTAGTCCCGATGGTAACATCTTGGCGACTGGTAGCGATGATAACACTATAAAAGTGTGGGAGGTAAATACTGGTCAGATAATTAGCACGCTACTAGGTCATTCTTGGTCTGTGCTAGCAGTGGCTTTTAGTCCCAATGGGGAAACGCTGATCAGTGGCAGTAGAGACAACACCGTCAAGCTTTGGAAAGTCAGTACAACAGAAGAAATTGCTACTCTTACTAGTCATGTAGATTCAGTATCTGCCGTTGCTGTTAACCCTGTTGCACAACTGATTGCTAGTGGCAGCAGGGATAAAACTATCAAGCTATGGCAGCTTGTACAACAGCAGGTTAGTTAAGTAGTCGGGAGTCAATAGTCAATAGTTAATTTACTCTGGATTTTTGACTTTTGACTTTTGACTTTTGACTTCCGCATAGCGGTTCTAGGCGCTACCTGTAAAAGCAACATCGGGGAATTTACCTTGCGCTTCAGACATCGGACGGTTTCTACCTTCCTCTTGCCAGTAGTTGATAACTTCGGTAGCTTTATTGAGTAACTCCACCCGATCTACTTCACTAATCCAGTGTTTTGACTCAAGCTCTTTTTTTAATTCTTCCCAGGCATCGTTTCTGGGCCAGAAAAAGTACTTAGTCAAAGGACTAGTACCTTTGCCTACTACCTGATCGACCGCCAGAGCGACGTTCTCGTCTAACCACAATATTTTCAAAATAAATTTGGACAATCGCACCTCCGGGAAATTTCCGGGCAATACTTACTAATGACAGCGATCGCTTATTTTAACGTAATCCTGCCCAGGTGAACAAATTAAGGAATAGGGAGATGGGGAGAACCGGAGGTGGGGAGTGGGCATTGGGCATAGTTAACAACCACTAACTACTAACCACTAACCACTAACTACTAAACACTAACCACTAACTAATGACTAATGACTATGAATGCAATTGTTGTTTTTGATATTGATGGTGTGGTGCGCGATGTTAGCGGTTCTTATCGGCGGGCGATCGCTGATACGGTCGAGCATTTTACAGTCGGGGCATATCGTCCGACATCAGTAGATATTGACCGATTAAAGTCTGAAGGCATTTGGAATAACGATTGGGAAGCATCACAAGAGTTAATTTACCGATACTTTGAAGCTCAAAGACAGCCTCGTGAGCAATTTCAGCTTGACTACAACGCGATCGTCACTTTTTTTCAATCCCGTTACCGAGGCAGCGATCCCCAAAATTTCACCGGCTATATTTGCGATGAACCCTTACTGTTACAACGTACCTATCTCGAACAGTTGACTTTAGCTGGTATTCCTTGGGGGTTTTTTAGTGGTGCGACAAGCGCTTCTGCTAGCTATGTTTTAGAAGGTCGTCTTGGTTTACAATCTCCGGTTTTGATTGCAATGGAGGATGCTCCTAGTAAACCAGACCCCACTGGACTTTTTGCCACAGTTCATCTGCTGGAGGATGGGCTTGACAAATCCTTACCAGTAGTATATGTCGGAGATACGGTAGCTGATATGTATACAGTAGAGAAAGCGCGATCGCTCCAACCAGAACGGACTTGGATAGGTGTAGGCGTTTTACCGCCGCATGTACAAGAAACGAGTGCACGGCGTGATGCGTATGCAGATACACTGCGGCAAGCAGGAGCAGTATTAGTTTTGAATAATGTGCAAGAATTAACACCAGTACAAATCTTGGAATTGCTTTCTTAAGGTGGTTGGGAATTTGATTTCAAAGGCGATCGCAAGAGTTTAGCAAATTCTCCAGGTTACTCATGTACCACTACAAACTCAACCCCACATCAGAACAGGTTGTCACAAGCGCTCTCAACTCGTGATACAAAAAGATAGTATTTAGAAGTGATGGGGTGTAGACACCCTCCGGGCTTCTTCCCGTAGGGTTGAGGTGATGGGGGAAGTTCTTTCACATTCTCCTCATATTTTCGTCTGCCTTAGTTACCATCTTTAGAATTCAGCTGGGTATGAATAAAGGGGAGATAGATGACACTTAAGCGGTTGGGTTTATTTTTGCTGACACTGGTAGCTATATTTTTTGCTGGTTCGTCTCTATTAAGTAGTTGGCAAGAACCACAATTTCAAAGTCGTTTGGAACTCTACCAGACAAATATTGTGCTACAAGCTTCACAGTGGCAATCGCCAGATGGCCAAGACGAGAATTTTCAAGCACTGAAGGAAGCAATCGTAGGTGATAAACCCCTGGAAACCGCCACTAAGCAATATCAACAGGCACGGAAATCAGCTGAAATTAATTTGGAAAAAGCCAAAAACCAACTGGAAAAGCTGAATTCTAAACCTGTTACTGCTCCCATAACTCCTACTCCCCAGCCGGAAGTCCCTCCTGCTACTAATGCCTCTCGTTCGATAGAACAAAAACAACTCCAACAGACTATCAACCAACTGCAAAAATCGATTGCTGAGATAGATTTGCATTTGGGAATTTTACAAGCACAGCAAGGAAAAACAGATACAGCGCTCAAAACTTGGAACCAGTTGCAGCAACGCTCCCAAATCAAACCTGAATTGCGTGAAACTGCTGCTGTGTTAAGTGGAATGTGGAGTAGTCCACCTCGTCTGCTTCCCAATGCCCAACAGTTAATTCAAGATAACTTAGAAGGATGGTTTCGCTCTACTGCTTTGGTTCAACTCTACAAACTCCAGCAACGTCAGGAAGCTATAGCGAATCTCAAAGCTGCTGAACAACAGGCTGCTGAACAAGCTTTTATGAAATTAGCGATAATTGGTACTATTCCAGCGCTGGGAGCTTTTGTTGGTGTAGGACTGCTAATTTTTTTGATAACTCAGCGTATTTTCAAGGGAAAACAAGAAGCTTTATTAGCGCAAAATGCTAATGTCGGTTGGTCAGTACCTTGGGATGGTGAAACAGTTTTGCAAGTCTTTGTCTTGGGCTTTTTCTTTATGGGGCAAGTGCTGATCCCTGTGCTAGTGGCCTTACTTCCCATTCCTCGCCCCGTTGCGGATCTGCGAATTCAGGCATTCTACGTATTCTTCACTTACATTTTAGTGGCATTGGGTGCGCTGTTGGTGCTGTATTTCTCTATCAAACGCTTTTTCCCACTTTCACCCGATTGGTTTCGCTTCAGATTGCAAGGTAAATGGTTTTTGTGGGGATTTGGTGGCTATTGTGCAGCGTTACCCATCGTAGTTGTGGTGTCTTTGATTAATCAAGAACTGTGGCAGGGACAAGGTGGTAGTAATCCTTTATTGCAACTGGCGTTGGAAAGCCAAGATTCCATTGCACTGAGCATATTTTTCCTGACAGCCGCGATCGCCGCCCCGTTATTTGAAGAATTCCTGTTTCGCGGTTTTCTGTTACCCTCCCTGACTCGCTATATGTCTGTGTGGTGGGCAATTATTGCCAGTAGCTTGCTGTTTGCGATCGCTCACCTCAGCTTGTCAGAAGTTCTGCCACTATTCGCCTTGGGTGTGGTACTGGGGGTTGTTTATACGCGATCGCGCAATCTTCTTGCTCCTATGCTTCTCCACAGCCTCTGGAACAGTGGTACCTTGCTCAGCCTGTTTATCATCGGCAGTAGCACTCGGTGATTTGTAAGGGGCATAGGGCATAAAAATTATGAATTATGAAATTTTCAGCATTCATAATTTTCACCTATTCCCAATGCCCAATGCCCTATTCCCTATTGCCTATTGCCTATTTCGAGAATATGTCACAAAAATCCACTAATTATAGTTGGTATTGAGCCAAAAAAATGCTAGTTTGGAAGAAAATAAGCATTGAGCAGATAAAACTTAAGCAATTCGGTTAAATAGATAACAAATTAGCCTAAAAAGGCTAAGATTATCTATCTTCAGTCTCTAACTGGGATTAGTTGTCGGCAAATTCCGTTTCAACAGGTCGCGCTTTCATGAGTCCCTCGCCATACGTATTCGTTGGTGGGGGGAAACGCCCTTAAATGCCGGAACCTGTGTCCGGCATCGGGCGCTCGGGAATACCGCTCGCCTTACTGGGTACTCTTTACTGTGGACTGGGAATTGGGTACTACTGGCGTGTCAAGACTAAAATGTTGCATTATAGCTTTCTTGTGGGATGGGCTTCTAGCCCGTCCGGTGCGTGCGGACAGGATGTCCACACCACAAGATTTATATTTATGCACTAAATTAGTTCGGTCACGCTACTAGGTTCCTAATCCCCAGTCCCTAACCCCCAGTCCCCATTCCCCTTTACGCTTGTTGATCTCGGAATCACAACACAAAATTATTTATAGCGATTTGCTTAACTCTGCCGAAAAACCATCGAAAAACCTCCCTAAATCTGGGGTCTGCTTTTATGCCATTCAGTGTAGTTATTATTGCCGTGAAGATGAAAATCCGGAAATGATACTGTTTGGTTTGTATAAAGTAGTATGGCGTAGCTGTTTTGCGATTGTAACTGTTAATTCTCTAACAAAGAATTTTCAAGTATAAAATGCAAAACTGCTGTGTTGCGGTTTTTGTCAAAGTCTAAGAATAGCTTTGTGAAGTTGGTTTCAGGCAACGTCTGAATACCTACTTGCTTCTATTTTATTAGCGTTGCTTGGGAAATCAGGTTACGCTTATTTTGCATGTATTATTCTCAGCAGTAATTATACTGAATCAAACGTAAAAATTTGTTTACTTAGTCAATAAGATAGTGTAAACCAGATAGTCAGTAGAATTACTTTTTGCTAAAAATATATAACTTGAATTTTATACATCAAAATTAAAGGAGTAATGCTTGTATGGCAAATCTCAACCCCAGCCATGCCACTAAACAATTACTAGCTGGGTATAGTGGCATTATTTTCGGAAGTCTTGGCATCCATAAGTTTATTCTTGGTTATGCTACAGAAGGCTTCATCGTGTTGGTCATTTCTTTAATCGGTGGTTACTTTACCTACGGCTTTACCTTGTTGATTATGCAGCTTGTGGGTTTGATAGAAGGAATGATCTACTTAAACAAATCCCATGATGAATTCGTTGATACCTACTTTGTCAAAAAACAAGGCTGGTTTTAAAGGTTAATAATGCCGTTAATTGATATTTGATATTTGATAGTTATTAGTTATTTGGAACAGATGAATAGCAAGCACTAACTACTCAAACTAATAACCATTCAAACTGCGTTCCTGCACACATTTTTATAGTGCTCTTGATTGTACGATTTAAAGGCATATTAGCTGAACTACTGTAAAGGCGGGTTTTTAAATCCGCCCTGACAACCAACTATAAACAATTAGCTTAAACTTTTTCTTCTTAATTAATTAACTCAAATCGATTGTCCAGTGGTCGTTATGAACTGCAATAACGCATGGATGTAAATGATTTATCTCTAATTTCTTGTACATTTTACTTTCTACTGATATGCTCACCATCAAACGTAAATACATATCCTTGTTAATACTTGCTCTATTAGCATTAGTATATTTCAGCACTATATCAAATTTAGATTTCAACCCTTTTTTGAGAGGAGAAATTGTCCTCATCCCAATACAATGTTTCGCTATCATCTACCTAACATATCTGCGCTGGAATCGGAGAGAATCAGCTGAATCTTGAAGCTTAACAAAACTTAACATTTAAGACATTCTGTCGTTGTTGTGGATTTCGCCTACTCTCGAAGTAGAGGTATGGCATTGCCGTACCTCTGCTGAGGCGTTGACATTTCGTAGCAAATTCAAATATTTTCCATGCAACTTGTCCCAAAAACTAACCTCGTTCCAGAATCAATCCCAACAACAGAGAAAATTATCCTGGATGTTGGAGGTATGAAATGTGCTGGCTGTGTTAAAGCTGTAGAGCGGCAGCTTGTTCAATATCCTGGAGTGAAGAGTGCTTGCGTCAATCTGGCAACAGAGGTAGCTGTGGTAGAGTCAGAAATCGGTGCAGTAGATGCAGATGCGCTGGCAAAGCAACTCACAACAGTTGGGTTTCCGTCTCAACCCAGGCAACCGAATGGGAAAGTCGCAGGTGAGAAACAAGCCATACAAGATCCAGCAGAACGGCAGCGCCAAGAAATTCTGTCAGCACGCAGGCAATTGATTGTTGCTGCGGGGTTGCTGGTGCTGTCGGGGATCGGACATTTTGGCAATGTTGGTGGCTTTATGCTGCCCGTTTTGCACAACATCTGGTTTCACTGTGCATTAGCAACGGTAGCGCTACTAATTCCCGGTCGCTCGATTTTGATTGATGGGTGGCTTGGTTTGCGGCGGAATGCACCCAATATGAATACTCTGGTGGGATTGGGAACGCTAACCGCCTATACTGCTAGTTTGCTTGCTCTGGTGTTTCCCCAACTCGGCTGGGAGTGCTTTTTCGATGAGCCTGTAATGATGTTGGGCTTTATTCTGTTGGGACGGACACTAGAAAAACAAGCTAGGGGTCGTGCTGCTGCTGCATTTAAGCAATTGCTTGATCTCCAGCCACAGACAGCACGATTGCTCCCTAAACCGAAAAATGCTAATGCTACCGCCCCCTTAACAGCAGGGGGAACGCAAGGAGGAATAGTAGAAATCCCCGCTGAACAAGTGCGTGTGGGTGAGTGGTTGCAAGTTCTGCCCGGAGAAAAAATTCCGGTCGATGGCGCGATCGTAGATGGGCAAACCACCATTGATGAGTCAATGCTGACTGGGGAAGCTGTGCCAGTACTCAAGCAGCCAGGAGATACGGTGACAGCGGGAACACTCAACCAGTCGGGGGCGATCGCGATCCAAGCCACTCGTACCGGGAGTGATACTACTCTGGCGCAAATAGTCGCCTTAGTAGAAGCAGCACAAATCAGGAAAGCGCCTGTACAGAAATTAGCAGATACAGTCGCTGGCTACTTTACCTACGGTGTTCTGACAGCAGCTTTGTTGACATTTTTATTTTGGTACTTTGTTGGCACTCATGTTTGGCCGGACGTGACAAGGTCGGCAAGCATGGATATGGCTCATCACTCCCCACTAGCTTTTCCTCACTCACCCTCTCTCACTCACTCTTCCCCACTTTTACTAAGTTTGAAGCTAGCAATTGCCGTGATGGTAGTAGCTTGTCCCTGTGCTTTGGGACTAGCCACACCTACAGCTATTCTTGTGGGAACTGCGATCGCTGCTGAACGGGGTCTGTTAATCAAAGGCGGTGATGTTTTGGAAAAAGTACATAAGTTAGACACCATCGTTTTTGATAAAACTGGGACGCTGACGAGTGGTAATCCTGTTGTGACAGATTGTTTACCTCTAGGAGAAGATGAAAATCTGATGGGGAGATGGGGTGATGGGGAGATGGGGAGAGAGTTTCACCCCACTACTTCACCACCCCACCATAATCTCATTACTCCAACTAAAATCTTGCAACTCGCCGCCGCAGTCGAAAACGGCACTTGTCATCCTTTGGCGACAGCAATTCGGCAGGAGGCACAAAAGCAACAGTTATCTATTCCACCAGCTACCGACTTTCACACAGAACCGGGACTTGGTGTTTCTGCTGTCGTCGAAGGCAGTTTAGTACTGTTGGGAAATTGGGACTGGTTGCAGTGGCACGGAGTCCCTATTGATGAAAAGTTACAAAATATGGCTGAGGTGCTAGCAGCGGATGGCAAAACTGTTGTGGGAGTGGCAGTTGCAGGAACAATGACTGGACTCATTGCCATTCAAGATACTCTCAGACCAGATGCAAAAGCAGCAGTAGACAAATTGCGGCAGATGGGTTTGCGAGTCATGCTTCTCAGCGGAGATACACCCGCAGCAGCGATCGCTATTGCCAAGCAACTGGGACTAAATAACACTGATGTCATGGCAGGTGTTCCTCCAGCCAAAAAAGCAGTTGTAATACAGTCTCTCCAAGCTGGAGAGATGGGGAGAATTCCCAATCCAAAATCTCAAATTCAACACCCAAAATCTGTTGTCGCAATGGTCGGCGATGGCATCAATGATGCCCCAGCTTTATCCCAAGCAGATATTGGTATTGCCTTACATGCTGGTACGGATGTAGCTATGGAAACTGCTGATATTGTTTTGATGCGGAATTGTCTAACTGATGTTGTAGAATCAATTGGGCTGAGCCGTGCCACCTTTGACAAAATTCGCCAGAATTTATTCTGGGCTTTTGCATACAATACCCTAGGAATTCCCCTGGCAGCTGGTGTCTTGTTACCCAGTTTAAATTTTGTTCTTAGCCCTGCTGGTGCTGCGGCGTTAATGGCTTTTAGCTCGGTTAGTGTAGTTACCAATTCCCTGCTATTACGGCGGTTTGCTCATCGCTAGTCAAATCTTTCCTCTTAATATTTCAACAGAGTCAACCTCAGTTTTGTCTATCTCAGGTTAAACTAGGCCGATAGCAACCTTTTACCAAATCTCACAAAAACGTTGAGACTGTTCCCACAGCACCAGTAAATGCCACTGTAGAAACTGTAGGAAGATATGAGAGTAGAACAGTATTGTTCTACTCTCGCTATCGCTATGCACTACTACAGACTCTGGTTGAAATAATGGCAGAAAACAGATCTAAACAAATCTTGATTAATAACAGTTCAAGCGATTGTAGCAGCGATTTGTCAATGGCAGTAGAAACCCATGAAAGCCATATACTGATCGTAGAAGACGATCAAGGACGTAAAGAATTTACTCTAGAACGTCCCCTCTATTCCATCGGTCGAGATCGAGAGTGTGATATCCGTTTGGTTTCGCAATTTGTCTCGCGCCGCCACGCTACGTTAGTTAGGTTGCCCCGAAACGATAATGGCAACGATCGCTATTATTATCGAATTGTCGATGGCGATGCCAAAGGAAAGCCTAGTTCCAATGGTTTAATGATTAACGGGCGCAAGATAGCAGCTCATGACCTGAAGAACGAAGACGAAATTGTTTTTGGTCCTCAAGTACGTGCTATTTATTACCTGTTAAAGCGTGAAACAATACCACCGGGTCAAACGGATGCTAGTGAGTATGATATTACACTCATTAACCCCGGTATGACTGAGGATCTCGAAGATTAAATACTGTCGATGTAGGTATGTTTGATCGCCAACCTGCACATATTTTTTTCACAGGCGTTTTGCTCTAAGCTAGCTTAAAACTAAGCTAGCTTAAGCAGAGGCCTTTATCATAAGCATCTGCAAGCTATCCCGCAAAGCTTTCAATCAAATGCCAATTACGGCTTTCTTCGATCGCCTGCTTAATGTATTCAAACATCTGCCGACAGTAATTCTCTAGTTTTAGTGGCAGTTCCTCGTTTTTAACCACAATGGTCATTCGAGTCTCTGTTTCAGTAGCTGTACTTTTATCAATCAGTACTTCTGTCGTCACCATCTTTGATAAAGAAACAGTACCGGGGATTTCACGCGCCAAAATGTAATCCAATGTATAGTACTGCACAACCAAGTTACAGTCTTGCAGAAGTTCTATCAGTAATGGCTGGAGATGGTGAATAGGAATAGAAAGGATAAATGAACAGGTATAGCGAGCCATAATAGCCCCAAGCCTTGTAACACTCAGTCCATCCTATAATATCGAAGCATCTCAAACGCAAATCATTATAGATTCATTAAGGAAGAAGGCAGATAAATTTTCATGTGTTCTGGTGTACTTACAACACAAGCATGAAAATTGTTTAGGCTCAATCCTTAACACTTTATACTTCTTACTTCTTTCTTCTTCCTTCTTTTCAGTTGAGATAAAAAACTTTAAAATCGGGTTTGGCGGAGGTTAAATCATGAAAATTGCAGTCAGTGGAGCCACAGGATTTGTCGGTAGTCGCTTGGTAGAACGACTCCACAAAGAAGGTCATAGAGTGCTAGTGTTAACTCGTAATACCGCCCATGCTCAAAAGGTTTTTCCAAAGCAAGCTTTCCCAAATGTAGAAATAGTTGCCTATACACCGACTGTGTCTGGTGCATGGCAAGAAGCGATCGCTACTTGTGATGGTGTAGTAAATCTCGCAGGCGAACCCATCGGCGAGGGACGCTGGACACCAGAACGCAAGCAGGAAATTCTCAACAGCCGCAAACTCAGTACTCAAAAAATCGTAGAAGCAATAGTCAACGCTAACCCCAAACCCAGTGTTTTAGTCAATGCTTCAGCGATTGGTTACTACGGCACTAGTGAAACTGCTGCTTTTGATGAAACTAGCTCAGCAGGTAACGATTTTCTCGCCCAAGTCTGCCAAGCTTGGGAAGCAGAAGCCCAAAAAGTCACGGATGCTGGTGTCAGGCTTGTGATTTTGCGATTTGGTATTGTTTTGGGCTTGGGTGGTGCTTTGGGTAAAATGATTACCCCCTTCAAACTCTTTGCTGGTGGCCCTATTGGTAGCGGTAGACAATGGTTCTCATGGATACATATAGATGATTTAGTTAACCTGATTCTACAAGCCTTAACTCAACCGCAAATGTCAGGTGTATATAACGCTACTACTCCTCAGCCTGTGCGTATGTCAGAATTATCCAACACAATGGGGAAAGTAATGCATCGTCCTTCTTGGTTGCCAGTTCCAGGCTTTGCGATCGAAGCGCTTTTGGGGGATGGGGCAATAGTAGTTTTAGAAGGTCAACAGGTTCTCCCCAAGCGCACTATAGAAAGTGGCTTTGAATTTAAGTATCCTAATTTACAGCCTGCTCTAGAGCAAATTTTGAAATAGAGTCAAAAGTCCAGAGTCAAGAGTCAAAACATTTACTCTTGACCCTTGACTGTTGACTCTTGACTAACAGGAAATTTTCGTGAAATCCAATTGATGATACCGCTGAGAAGCGCACCAGCCATAAGGATACCAATAGCTGGGTTAAAGACGGGTTGCCACAGTTTGTACCACAAATCCAAGCCTAACGGTACTCCTGACGCCTTACCAATAACTGCGATCGCCAACCAGCCAAAGCCAAGTAAAACCAGGAATACATCAACTACCAAAACTAGGTTTAGCCAATTCAAAAATTTTTCTTTCATAATTTCAATAGACAATCAGGGTTGTTTGTTGTTTGTTGGTGGTTGTTTGGAACTAACAACCACCAACAACCAACAACCAACAATTTCCCTTGTTACTCTTCAAATAGCCAAGTTTGAACCTTCGCCAAACTCTGCCAATCTGGTTTTCTGCTAAAACCGTCTTCAATACTACTTCTGATTTCCTCTCGCAATTCTGGGCTGACTATCATTAATTGATTGGCTGCATCAACGTGTTGACGCAAACCTTTTTGGCCAGTCTCCAACATCGCAATGGCAAGATTGAGCCTTGCTTGTGGATCTTGCGGGTTTAACTTTACTGCTTTTTGTGCAGCTTTCAAAGCGGGGTTGGGTTTGTCATCTAACAAATACAACCACGCTAAACAAGTCCAAGCAGCACTACTTTTAGGAGCGCGATCGCAAATTTCTTTAAACACGGGAATCAAAGCATCAGCTGATTCTCCCGCTTTATAGCGTTCTAAGCCTGTGTCAAACAGGGATTCAACTGTATTAGTCATTGGTCATTGGTCATTGGTCATTAGTCATTAGTCCTTCGTCAAATGACAAATGACAAAGGACAAATGACTATATTACACTCCAAATGACTTACCGCAACCACAAGTTTGGGCAGCGTTGGGGTTGGTGAATTGGAAGCCACCACCAATCATGGCATCGCTATAATCAAGCATTAAGCCATAGAGATATAATAAACTTTTGCGATCGCAAACAATTTTGAAGCCGTCATAATCAAAAACTTCGTCCCCAGAAGTAATCTTACTCGGGTCTTCAAAGTCCATCAGGTAAGACATTCCAGAACAACCACCTTGACGCACTCCCACCCGCAAGCATAAGTCTTTGCCGCCTTGCTTTTCCTGCAAAAATTTCACTTGCCGCAATGCTGATTCACTCAACTGAATTCCTCGTTGTGAAGACTGAGTTGCTTGTGTCATGTGCTTTTTCAACTCCTTATATGGTTATCGATTACCCTAATAAGAGGAAGCCAGGAACTTTTAACCTAAAGGCTTCGTCCGCAGGTTGCCCCGAAAATTGTGGAGACGCTTCAATTTAAAGCGTCAGTACAAAGGTTTTTCTATTCATTTTAGCGAGATTGATGTCCGAAGTTGCCAATTGTAAATAGTCCGTCAAAAGCACGCAAAGATTTTTATTCTAGAATTGAGAGATTCAATGTATTTAGAGATTCCGTATTTTTGGAATTTCAGCCTTTGGCAGCCCACAGCCACAACCACCCTTCAATGAATACTCAAGGGAGTTTTATCGGAGGCTAGCCCTGACCCAAAAGTGTACTTCCAAATCGCTTGTTTTGATTCACTTACTCTATGACAAGTTTTAATCGCTCTACCAGCCGTCGTTTGCGGAAATTAACTCAAATTCCTTCTGTATGGGAGGGCGATCGCCGTCCATTGTCATCTTCACAAACCCAGCACCCAGACTCTGAGGCCAAGGGCGAATGTATTCTTTGGGTAGATGGTACACAAGGCATCGTCCGGGGAATGGATGTAGTACCCCCAGAAAGTGGCCCCGAGGCAATTGTTCGGACTTTGATGCGATCGATGGAGAATCCCCATAGTCCTGCCAAACCTGCCCGTCCCCAAAGAATTGTGGTGAGAGACCGCGAAATACAATTTTACTTGCGCGGCGTCCTTCAAGATTTGGATATTGCGATTGACTACTCGCCCGAATTGCCTTTAATTGATGAACTGTTTCGTGGGTTTGCCGAAATTCTCGACAGTCAGGTTCCCGAATTACCTCCACAGTATGCACATGCCCTGCGAGATAAGGCATTTGCAATTTGGCAGGCAGCACCTTGGGAATTGTTGGAAGAACAGCAAATCTTGTCAATAGAGATTAACAAGTGGGATGTAGGTACCGTCTATGCCTCGATGATGGGGATGCTGGGAATGGAGTATGGAGTCTTGTTGTATCGTTCCGAAGAATCCCTTAAGCAGTTTCGCGCCACAATTTTAAGAGAAGACGAATCACAAGGACATTTAGAAGAAGCTTTCCTGAAGCAAGATTGCCTGTTTTTAACTTTTGAACATGCCGACGAAACCGACGAAGATGAAAAAGAATTTGATGATTTGGCCGATTTGCCATTGTCAGAAATTCAACCCACCTTCGGCAACATTCATCCTCTAGAGGGACTGCGATCGGTTTTGTATGATGAAGAGGCACTGATAGTATATGTTGCTCTCGAAAGCCTTTGCCGTTTTATCCGAGATCACCGTCGTCAGTTAGGTAGCGGCAATTTTCCTGCCCTCAGCCGTCGCTACCGTATTTCACTACCTGAGTCTCGCGACGAACAAATCAAATCGGTGTCTGTGACTGTCTCTAGTACACCGCAGTTGACAGCAGAATTAGAGGAAATGGCGGGCTATGATGTCGATGAGGAAGACGAAACTGGCTCGGTCACAATGCCAACTTTCCGATCGTTGCGAGATGACTTGATACCAGAAGACTCTTTCCTGAGCTTGGGTGTAGTGTCTTGGGAGATGCTAGAGTACCTACACCAAGGAGTCAATTACCATAAAGCTGGAGAAATTCAACCAGTCGGTGATGGTTTACCTGTAATCTTAATTCAAACATCCCGTCCCAAAGCTAAGACTGTGATTGAAAATATTGAACAAGCAGGAGGACTCAAAGCCATTTGCTTTAATCCTGGTGCCGATCCTTTTGGTGGCGATCGCTATGACCTCGGTTTACTGCAAACTCAAAATGGTGAGTTGTTCCTCTTCGGTGAGTTCTTAGATGATGACCCCATTCACGTCGAAGCACGGAAAAAATGGAACCAGCGCTGTAAAAATACCAAAGGCTACTGCGGTTTAATCATCGCCAAAGGACTCACCGGTGCTGCCCGTGGCAACCCTCAGTTGCGAGATATGATGGCTTTATTTGAAGCGCGATCGCTTTCGCCCAAAGATTTAGGCATCGGTACTCTCCAACTGATGCCCCAACTGCAATTTGAATAATATTTTGTGCGATCGCTTAGCATACACCCTCTGTGGGCATCCTCCTACAGAGTTTAATATAACTGTTAACAGTGTGTACTTATAGTTTTTAATACCCAGCAACAAGGAAACTGCGATCGCTTGGGACAGGCGCAACTCGGAGACAGCAGCCCACCACCCTCGTTACCAGGTTGAACTGGTAGTGATACCAAGTTGTGTTCAGATATAGCAATTCGTGCCCTCTCCCCCTCCCCTCTCCCAGATTGGGAGAGGGGAAGTACTATCTTTGACTGCAACCTAGAACATCAATTCAGTAATCCCAAAAACCCAGTTTTTGTTCCTGAAAAGACCGATTTTTCGTTGGCTGTAGAGACGCGTACGCCGCAGGCTTTCCCGGAGGTTAATTTCGCGTCTCTACGAACAACGTGGTTTTTTAGCCCTTAGGTTGAATACTGAATCGGTGTTCTAGTATGAGAATTAACCCCAGCTTCTAAAAGAAACCAGGGTTCTGAGATCCTCAATTTTCACAAATTAAATAGGATTGCTATACAAATTAAAGATTTTAAAATTCAAAGTTAAATATTTATAAATCAAGCCTAGTAATTTTTTAATATTTACTCTAATCATTTTAAACTACTTTTATTTTAATATGCATATTTTATGAATCTATAAGGTTAGTATGGCAAGCTATTCATATTTTTTACTTTTTTTGACTTTGAAAACTATAATTTATTAATCTTTTATGAAAACTATATATTAAATCTATGCTGACAGTAATTATTTCAGTGGATGAAGATATGAAGGCAAAGCATAAAATCTGACTATTATCATGTCTAACTGTTGTTATATCAACAATAATTATGATGCCTTTGCTTTATTAGTTATTTCTTGACTTTTATATAACCAACTTTGTCAAGAGATTGTTGCTTTTCATTATTTTTAAATTTTCATGTATTTTTTATTATTTCTTTTTAAGATTTCCATAAAAACACAAATAAAAAAATAAGTATAAATTCGCTTGAAGATTAATTAAAGTCATACAAATGAAGAGAAAAACATATACAATTTAAACATCTGTATACAGGGTGTTTGTACTTCTAAGCACAAAAATAATAATAATGGAGATGGATGATAAGTCAGATATTAATTTAAACCATTTCGTCGAAGGTAAAAAAAAATATACTGTACCCTATTTAGCGCAACAATGGGCTAAAAAGTATTTACAGACGATAGAGTTTAATTCCTTGTACGAAGATAAGCAAGATCATTTGAACTTCAAAAAGATAGTGTCTGTTGAGGGACGAGAAAAAACGGCACAAAAGCTAATGGCTTCACTTCGTACTGTTAGTCTGCAAGCTTGGAATAAAACAGAAACATTATTATCAGAGGAAGTCAAACGACATCGTATTGACCCTAAGTTAATTAATCCTTGGGAAATTACAGCAGACGCTTTTGGGATATACGAACAGGTTTTGCATCTATACACCCAACAGATACTCAGGCAAAAGCTGTCTACACAATTAGAACTTGCTTATCAGGGAGAGTTAGAATCAGAAAAAGTCCAAAAAATGGAAGCTGATTCTTCAGCTTCCACTCACCTAGCAACAGTAATAAGTACAAATGTGGGAACTTTGCGGAAGAAATACACACAAACCGATCCGAGAGTAATTGGCTTTGTGAGTATGCAATTTCACTATACAAGTCTTGGTTTGCTACAAACTCTTTCACCTTTAGAGCAAACCGCACTTGGTGGTTACTTGAAAGTAATTGATGACCACCTGTATATGCCACTCCAACGTGCTTACGAAGCAGCAGGTGAACATGATTATAATTCTCCTGCTTTGGCAGCAGTACAAAAACTCTTGCCAATTAGTACACAAATTGCCAATAAGATATGCCAAAAGATAATTGAAATTTACCCTAATTATCGCTCTGGTTCAGGTTTATTAAGGGAACCAAGGGTGCAAATTTCTAGCATTAGAGATGTAGAGATGTTTCAAGTTTATCTGTGGGTATGCAGTTTAGAAGGAAGCATCAATGCTATCCAACAAGAATTATTTCCACTATGTGTGATGCTCTACCCAAGATTGCAGGTTCAGTGGGAACTAATTCGCTGCATGCTGCACTTACTAGAACAAGAAATATCTCAGCATTTGACCACCAAAGAGGCTATCACCTTAACACCATACTTGCAGGTGTTGTGGCATATGTTTTCTCCAAAAGTATTTGGTGAACTTGTCCTTGAGAGATAGGTAAATCCCCTTGCTGAGAGTAGATCTGAACAAAGAGTTATGTAGTTAGCAGCAACCATCTGTATTCAATTTATAAAATTCTTTCTCAAGTTGGTTTTTTCTTCTGGCAAAGTTCATTAGTGTGCGCTATGGCTCCTGTCACAACAACTATCCATTCATTTGAATATTTACTATTTCATTAGAAAATGATGAACACCCTGAGCAAACCAATTTTTTACACTCATGACATTGCTTGTTTCCTGACAAAAACTCTGATATTCTTATCTCTTTCATCCTCACATACATTTTTTTCTTTTCTTCAATGATGTTGGTATACAGCAAATAGCATAATCAAATGACTAATAAAAAATGGGCTGTAAAACGTATCACTGTGAATTTAGCAGCACAGGAGGCCGAAAAACTGGAAAAGTATTGTCAGCAAACTGGAAGACCAGCAACTGATGTAATTCGGGAACTCATCCGAGGATTACCCGTAGCTGAAGACACAAAAGATGCAAACAAATAGGAGGAGAGACAATTAAGTCAACAAGACAAACAAAAAAGAAGAAGAAAGAGGGTAAAAATTTATTTTCACCTTTTACCTTTTACTTAATTTGACTCTTGTACAGATTTGCAAGGGTGCGTTTTACTCCCTTAACTGTTAACCAAATACAATTCGCAAATTCCGACACCAACCCAGTTACAATTTGTAAAGCAATTGAAAAGGAAGGACGGAATGCGCGTTGCAATCGTAGGTGCGGGACTGGCTGGGCTAGCAACCGCTGTAGATTTAGCTGATGCTGGCTGTGAAGTCCAGATATTTGAGTCTCGTCCGTTTGTAGGTGGTAAAGTTAGCAGTTGGGTAGATGGCAATGGCAATCATATTGAAATGGGGTTGCACGTCTTTTTTGGCAACTATTATCAACTGCTGGAATTGATGAAGAAGGTGGGAGCTTTTGAAAACCTGCTTCCTAAAGAACACATCCATACCTTCATCAATAAAGGAGGATTTACTGGTGCGCTTGATTTTCGTTTCTTAATGGGTGCGCCTTTCAACGGCCTAAAGGCATTTTTCACTACCTCCCAACTCTCGCTGCGGGATAAGTTGCAGAATGCAGTAGCACTCTCAACAAGCCCAATCGTACGGGGTTTAGTAGACTTTGATGGTGCGATGCAAAACATCCGCGACTTGGATAAAGTCAGTTTTGCCGAATGGTTTCGCAGTCATGGAGGTAGCCAAGGGAGTATTAAGCGAATGTGGAACCCAATCGCCTACGCCTTAGGCTTTATTGATTGCGAAAATATTTCCGCTCGTTGTATGTTGACGATTTTTCAGCTATTTGCAGTGAGAACAGAAGCATCGAAACTGCGGATGCTCAAAGGTTCACCATACGAATACCTGCACAAGCCGATTCTGGAATATCTGGAAGCAAGGGGTACAAAAGTCTACACCCGCCGCAGAGTCCGGGAAATACAGTTTACTGAGGAAGAAGAACAAACCCGCATCACTGGTATGTTAGTTGCTAACGGTGATATGGAAGAATTTATCACCGCCGATGCCTACGTAGCTGCTTGTGATGTACCGGGAATTCAGCGTCTTTTACCCCAACAGTGGCGCAAGTGGTCAGAATTTGACAATATTTATAAATTAGATGCAGTACCAGTGGCAACGGTACAGTTGCGGTTTGATGGTTGGGTGACAGAACTTCGAGATGCCCAAGCCCGCAAACAGCTGGAGCGTGCAGTCGGAATTGATAATTTGTTATATACTGCCGATGCTGACTTTTCCTGCTTTGCTGATTTAGCTTTAACTAGCCCTGCTGATTATTATCGCCAAGGACAAGGGTCTTTGTTACAGGTAGTATTGACACCAGGAGATCCGTTTATTAAACAAAGTAATGAAGAAATTGCCCAGCATGTTTTAGCACAAGTACATGAGCTGTTTCCCTCGTCGCGAGAACTGAACATGACCTGGTACAGTGTGGTTAAGCTGGCTCAATCTTTGTATAGGGAAGCGCCAGGGATGGATATTTATCGTCCCAGTCAACAAACACCAGTAGCTAATTTCTTCCTAGCGGGGAGTTACACGCAGCAGGACTATATCGATAGTATGGAGGGGGCGACGGTTTCAGGAAAGCGTGCAGCAAAAGTTATTTTAGAGACCGTGAAAACAACAGACTATGAGGTAGGAGTTGATTGATGACTGCTGTTTGTTGTACCCTGCGGGAAGCCGCTTGCGCGTCTATGGAACAATCAACGACCAACTACCAACAACCAACAATTTCCAATCCAAAATCTAAAATCCAAAATCGAATGTCTGATTGGTTAGAACATACCGTGCAGGTAGAGGTAGAGGCTCCTATAGATTTAGTATGGAGTCTCTGGTCTGATTTGGAGCAAATGCCCCGTTGGATGAAGTGGATTGATTCGGTAAAAGTACCTGAGGATAATCCAGAGTTATCAGTGTGGAAGCTGAAATCTGGTGCTTTTGAATTTACGTGGAAATCTCGCATTCTCAAAGTTATTCCTAACCAAATTATCCAATGGGAATCGATAGATGGTTTGCCGAATCGAGGAGCCATCCGCTTTTACGATCGCCATACCAATACTATTGTCAAGCTTACTGTTGGCTACGCTATTCCTGGCATCCTTGGCAAAATTATGGATAATTTGTTTTTAGGCCGGATAGTAGAATCAACACTTCTAGCAGACATGGAGCGGTTTAAACAACACGCCCTCAAAGCGAAACAAGATGGTAGATAGTGGATAGTGGTTAGTGGATTTTGTTGGTGGTTGGTAGTTGGTGGTTGTTTGGAACAGATAACAAACAACAACCAACAAACAACCAACAACTATTCATTACCACGTTGGATCGCTAAACAAATTTATCGTCACTTCTTCACGTCCGGGTGGAACTGCACTTATACAAGCACGGATGACATCTCCATCCTCTAATTCCACTGTGCAAGCGTGACAAGAACCCATCAGACAACCAGTGGGAATGGATACCCCTGCCCGATCTGCTACATCTAGTAGGGGTTCTCCCACTTGGGCATCAACCATAACATCATCAGGTAAGAAATGGATGCGAACAGTCATGATTTCTAGCCTACTACGACAACAACGGAGTTAAATCTAAATGTCGTTCAATTTCCGTGGCAAGGCCGTCTAAAAGATTTTCTCGCTGATCGCGGTAGTTAGCAACACCTGTTGGTAGAGATTTCAAGCCTCGTTGCTGACGCAGGCGATTTAACCAAGCGCGACGCCAAGGGCCATTGTCAAAGATGCCGTGGAGATAAGTACCCCAAACTGATTGACAACTATCTACTAATCCTAAATTCGGATCGTCAAATAAGGGATAGTAGGAGTGGGAATCTATGCCTTGGGTTTCAATCCGCGATCGCCCTTGGTGAATTTCAAACCCAGTTACGGGTAAACCCATTTGCGGATGATTTGAGGTTACTTGGCGTTGGCGGGCAACTTTTTGTCCTGTAATTACTGTTTTGATGGGTAATAATCCTAACCCTTGATATCTGCCGGCTTGTCCCTCGATACCCTCTGGATCGGCAATCATTTGACCGAGGATTTGGAAACCGCCACAGATGCCCAGGACTGTGCCACCAGCTGCTGCATAGTGTTGAATCGCTTCTGCCATGCCACTTTTTTGCAGCAGCAGCAAGTCAGGGATAGTTGTTTTAGTACCTGGGAGAATTACTGCATCAGGATGTCCTAAATCTTGCTTGGGACTTAAGTATTTAACTGAAACTGTAGATTCTGATTCCAATGGATCGAAGTCGGTAAAATTAGAAATTCTCGGTAAGCGAATCACACTAATGTTAAGTTCGGTTGTGGATTTGTGTGATTTGCGTTCCATCAAATCAAGGGAATCCTCAGCCGGAAACAAGGTTTCCATGTAAGGAATCACACCAACTACAGGGATACCCGTACGCTCCTCCAGCCACTTAATGCCTGATTCTAAGAGCGATCGCTGTCCCCGAAACTTGTTAATCACTACACCGCGAATCAAAGCCCGTTCTTCTGGCTCAAGTAATTCCAAGGTTCCCACTACATGGGCAAAAGCACCACCCCGATCAATATCAACTACCAGTAGAGTAGGGGCATTTAAATACTTTGCTACCCGCATATTAGTTAAGTCGCGGTGCTTGAGATTAATTTCCGCCGGACTGCCAGCACCTTCACAAACCAGCAAATCAAATTCTGTTGATAATTGCTGTAAAGATTCTTCAATTGACCGCCATCCCAATTCAAAATATTGCTCGTAGTAATCTACAGCACTTACTTTTCCAACAGGCTTACCCTTGATAATTACTTGAGAAGTCATATCACCTTGGGGTTTAAGGAGAATTGGGTTCATTTCTACCCAAGGAACAACTCCCGCCGCCCAAGCTTGTACTGCTTGAGCATAACCAATTTCTCCACCATTAGCAGTGACATAAGCATTTAAAGCCATATTTTGACCTTTAAAGGGAGCCACTCGCCAGCCACGGCGCGACAAAATGCGACAAATAGCCGTAGTTAAAAGTGATTTCCCCGCGTGAGATGTCGTCCCCACTACCATAATTGCTTTCATATTCAGTTATTTTTTCCGAGCAGGTGTGATATTAAATGGGCGAAATGTAATATAGCAATGCTGTTTGAGTTGTAAGGTTGCCTGAATGAGGGTCATTGTCATTAGTCATTTGTCATTGGTACTTACGAAGGACAAATGACTAAGGACAGCCTTACGCAAAATCTCACAATCCAAATTCGATTGCTATGGTAAAGACTTCATAAAGGGAGTAGATACTTCCGTATATATTGTTCCCGCTTCTGCCCGACTCTTAACTTTTCACTTCAAAATTGGTTAGTGGTTAGTGGTTAGTAGTTAGTGGTTAGTAGTTAGTGGTTGGCGGTTGATGGGTAAAAACAACCAACCACCAACAACCAACAACCAACCACAAATTCTAAAATGGCAGTCTGAACCACCGAATCACAGCATTCAAGAAGCGATCGCCCCATGTTGGAGTAGGCCAAGGTTGATGCTGAAACTCCTCTACGATTTGACGGCCAAGAGGCGTGAGGCGAAAACTATCTGTGATTCCCTGACCATCAACTTCACGTCGCAGTACACCCACTTGGATCAGCCATGCTAAGGCGTTTTCTGCTGCTAATTCCGACAAAGGGCGTTTGGTATAGCCCTTGTGAATGCCAGAATTGCCAGCAATTTCACTCAACGCTACCCGTTCTGACAGCATCGCTGTAAATAAAATAAGATTGAAGGGAGAACAAAACAGCGATCGCTTGGCTCTTTTGATAGTGCCATGTGGATATGTCAAGGTTTTCTGATTCTGGCCATCAACAGCAGGCATTTTAGTTTCCTGAGAATTTTTTGTTAATGAAGATTGATTTCCAAAAATGTCTGTTTGTAGCTATTTGCTTACAAATACAAGCTCATACCTAAAAACAGTCTATTTTTTCTGTGTTTTCCTGTAATCATTGTAAATTATTGTAAAATTTCAGATGCATCAATAATATCAAGTAGGAAAGGTAAATTATGCCTCTAGCAGTTGGGACAGATGCACCTACATTTACCGTGAAAGATACTAACGGTAATACAGTTTCCTTGTCTGATTTCAAAGGCAAGACAGTAGTTTTGTATTTTTACCCCAAGGATGACACCCCAGGCTGCACCAAACAAGCCTGTAGCTTCCGGGATGCGAGAAACGAATATCAAAGTAAAGATGTTGTAGTACTAGGAGTGAGTGCAGATGATGAAGCCTCGCACCAAGCATTCACCCAAAAATATAATCTCAATTTTCCGCTATTAGCTGACACCAACCAAACCCTAATCAAAGCTTATGATGTTGATGGTGGTGGTTATGCCAAGCGCGTTACTTACGTGATTGATGGCAACGGCAAAATTATCCATGTTGACTCTAGCGTCAACACTTCTACCCACGCCAGCGATGTTTTAGCAGCATTGGGACTATAAAATAAATGGCGTTGCTGAATTTGGTCATGAATTATGTTTGCATACATTTTTGTAGCTCGATGCCAAATCATTGACCAGACGTAGCAATGCTACGTCTCTACATACCCGTGAATTGTAAATTCATATCTTGATTCAGCAACGCCAAATAAATTAGCTATCAGCGATCGGCTTTTGAAAGCTGAAAGTTGATAGCTAAAGGCTTGCTGTTTTGATTTACCGATCAGGGGTAGTTACTACCCCTGGTGTATTTACCTGAAAACCTGATGATGGCTGCTGTTGGACTTGTTGCATTTGTTGTTGACTTCTGCTTTTAAACGCTCTTGCTGCCTCATCGAGTTGTTGATTTTGTGCATTTTGATCGAAATTTGGCACAGCCAGATTGGCACGATGAATTAAGTTAAATACGCCAAATCCATCACTTGTATTGGAGTTAGAGAATGGATTATTTTCAGTATTGTATGGGTCGTCTGTATTGGTTTGCGGATCGTAATTAGGCAGGTTCGGTAATTCGCTTGGTTCAGCCAGGCTAGGTTGCGGCATCAGCAAGGAAGCAAAGCCAATTCCCATCAAGGTAGCAGCAACAGCAAGTCGCTTTAGTGGCAGAAACGAGTTTTTCACGCAGATTTCCCCCTCAGTTCACTCAAGTAAACAATGCTTCTATTTTAAATAACTTGGATTGCTGGTTGGTAGCCAATGAAGTGACAAAAAGGGTTACATACCAGGCTTGATATTGGAAGATTTTTTTAAACTAACCGCAAAGTACACAAACAAAATAGAGACGATCGCGAATATTGAGGATTACTGTATAAGCTTGGATTATATTTGTGATTTAATATTTATCTGGGTTGTCTCTTCCTCAATATCATTGAGGCATTCTACCAACTGAGTTCTAACCCTGGTTAATATGTTACTAATACAAGCTTAATTTTTCGCCATCTGTCAAAACTTTAGCTGATATTCACTTCAGAGAGTTAAGGATTTTACCTACTTACAATAACTCCCATCAGCAACGCCTTGATTGTAGAGTTCCTACAAGACGCCTATGTCTTGTTAGATAAGTGGTGTAATGAAATGGGTAATAAGGAATACTAAAATGCTATTTTGATCTAGCTGCTTATATATATTGGATGAGTACTTTTCTCATTAAGAGACTTGTAACAAATAACTCATACAATGCCCCATCAAAAAGTAAACTACCATCATGGCAGCAGCTGCCAGCGCAACTAACAAACCTGCTAACATCAATGAAAATTCCTTACTTTCGTAAGCTTTTTCCATTAAGTGCAGCGACCAAGCTACTAGCGCCACATCAAAAACTAAAATAGGAATCAACATATTTCTTAATATTTTTTAATTCTTCTTTACCAAGTTTAACATCGTTTTCAGGAACTGTGTTAACTGCTGTAGATATCTTGAAACGAAAGATTGGTATTTTCAGGATGGCATTCTGACTGGTAATTGACGATCGCGCAAATAATTTTTAATTGCCTCCACAGTTAATTGTCCGTAATGTAACAATGAAGCTAGTAATGCGGCTTCTGCTCTACCTTCTGTTAGTGCTTCATAGATATGTTGACAATTACCCGCACCACCAGAAGCAATGACTGGAATTTGTACAACTTCAGCGATCGTTTTTGTTAATTCGAGGTCATAACCAACCTGAGTGCCATCGGCATCCATGCTTGTGACTAGCAATTCTCCTGCACCCCGTTTTTCCACTTCTTGCGCCCACCTTATGGCATCTATACCGGTGTTTTCCCGTCCACCTCGCACATACACATCCCAACCTGGATTGTTAGGATCTTTTCTGCGTCTGGCATCAATGGCAACGACTATGCATTGATTGCCAAAGCGATCGCTAGCCCGATTGATAAAATCTGGATCGCGTACCGCCGCAGAATTAATACTAACCTTGTCTGCTCCGGCTCGTAACAGATTTTTAACATTTTCTAAGGATTGGATGCCACCACCAACAGTGAGGGGAATAAAGACTTGTTCAGCAGTGCGGTAAACCACGTCGATAATAATGTCGCGGTCTTCATGAGTTGCCGTAATATCCAGAAACACTAACTCATCTGCTCCCGCTTCGTTATAAACCTGTGCTAATTCGACCGGATCGCCTGCATCCTGGAGGTTAACAAAGTTAACTCCTTTTACAACTCGTCCCGCGTTCACATCTAGGCACGGTAAGATTCTCTTAGCCAGCATGACAAACTTTCTACTCCTAAGTAGTTCCCCGGAATTTAAATTTTAAATTGGCAAGCGTATTTAAGAAAGAAAAATTTTGCTTCCGTATTTATACGCATTGGTGCCGCTACCACTTGCCCTCAATAAAGTGTAAAAGTAAAAGTAGATAGCTGAACTATGGCGATTATCTCCTCGAAAAAACAGCCTCACGAACCAGGCGGCGGACAACCAAAGCAGCGTCGGGAGTCGGCAAAAGCATCCCCAAAAGAGAATATTTTGCAACCCGAAGCTGCAACTGATGAACAAGGTAAGCAGGAAGAGAGTATTCGACCGCAGCGGTTTGCCGATTATATTGGCCAAAAAGATTTAAAGGATGTACTAGACATAGCAATAAAAGCAGCTAAGTCCAGAGGTGAAGTACTAGATCACCTGCTATTGTATGGCCCTCCTGGTTTGGGTAAAACCACAATGGCAATGATTTTAGCAGCTGAGATGGGGGTAAATTACAAAATTACCAGCGCCCCAGCCCTAGAACGCCCTAGAGATATTGTCGGATTGTTGGTGAATCTTCAGCCAGGGGATGTGCTGTTTATCGATGAAATTCATCGCCTCTCGCGGATGACCGAGGAAATTTTATACCCAGCAATGGAAGATTATCGTTTAGATATTACCATTGGCAAAGGTTCCAGCGCTCGGACTCGCAGTATACCACTATCAAAGTTTACTTTGGTAGGAGCAACAACCCGTGTGGGTGCGCTAACTTCTCCTCTACGCGATCGCTTTGGCTTAGTTCAAAAGTTAAGATTTTATGAGGTAGAAGAACTGAGTCAGATAGTTCTGCGTAGCGCCCAGTTACTCAACACTACCGTCACCGAGGATGGTGCTAAAGAAATAGCCAAGCGATCGCGAGGAACACCACGTATAGCAAATAGATTACTCAAACGTGTACGTGATTATGCTGAGGTAAAATCATTTGATAAAATTTGCGAAAGTGTTGCAGCTGAAGCATTGCATCTATTCCAAGTAGATCCTTGTGGCTTGGATTGGACAGATCGCCGGATGCTGACTGTAATAATTGAACAATTCAATGGCGGCCCGGTGGGATTAGAAACAATAGCAGCAGCAACGGGTGAGGATACCCAAACCATAGAAGAAGTCTATGAACCTTATTTGATGCAGATTGGCTATTTAAGCCGGACGCCCCGTGGTAGGGTAGCAACTGCTGCGGCGTACAAGCATATGGGTTTTAAGCCGCCTAACGAACAGTTATCTTTGCTTTAGGGATTAGAAGCTAGGCGTATCCTTGTCAAGACCTGAATCTTGGAAATGGATTTTTCTTGGTGTCTTTGTGTCTTAGTGGTAAAAAAAGAATGATTGAAACACCAAGACACTAAGACACAAAGAGGAATTTTACCCCATCTCTCACTCTAAGAACACAAATGATTAGGTTATTTGTTATTTTGTTAAGTCTGCTACTGGTGTTTGGTTGGGGTGGTTGTGCTATTGCCCAAACTCAATCTTCTCAAGTTAGTCAACAGCAGTTGCAAAAATGGGATAAGTTGGCTAGATCGGCTTTTGCAGCGACGAGTAAAGGTGATTTTGCCACAGCTGAACAGTATTGGACAGAAATTATTGAGCAATTTCCTGATAATGCTGCGGCTTGGAGTAATCGAGGAAATTCTAGGGTCAGTCAGAATAAGCTGCAAGAGGCGCTGGCAGATTTTAACAAAGCTATAGAACTTGCACCGGACGTGACAGACCCTTATTTAAATCGTGGCACAGCGCTGGAGGGTTTGGGAAGATGGGAAGAAGCGATCGCCGATTACGATCGCATTCTCGAATTCGATCCTAACGATGCAATGGCGTATAACAATCGCGGTACTGCTAAAGCAGGTTTGGGTGAATGGCAAGAAGCTATTGCTGACTATAAAAAATCAATGGCACTAGCCCCGAATTTAGTTATTGCTCGTGGTAACTATGCTCTTGTATTGTATGAAACTGGTCAAATAGACCAAGCAATCAAAGAAATGAAAAATATAGTCCGCAAATATCCCAATTTTGCTGATACACGTGCTGCACTCACCGCCGCACTTTGGGTAAACGGACAAAAAGGCGAAGCTGAAAGTAATTGGGTAGCTGCTTCTGGGCTTGACAGGCGCTACAAAGATATTAACTGGGTGAAAAATATCCGCCGCTGGCCTCCTAGTATGGTTGTAGCTTTGGATAGATTTTTAAATTTGAAGTAATTCTACTTTGTCTTCTCAAAGATAAAATCAGCCGCCTTACCTTCTTTACCAGCTGTCGCTTCTTCTGGAGGGCTAAGTAAAACCGAACGCTGAATTAACTTCTTACCCTCTAGACGACGTTTAACACGGCTGGGAATTCCGTAACCGTAGATAATATGTCCTTGTCCAGCTAACACGACTACTTGATAATCTGGGTTAGCTTTGACAAACTTGGCAATGCCCTCTGCCATTGTTTCATCCCACAGTACCTGCGCCAAAAAAAAGCGTTCAGCATCAGCACTGTTACCATGGCCTGCATCTTGATGCTGTTGAAAGGCTTGTAGCGCTAATTGCCGATACTTTTCGTTATCGGTGCGAATTTCTGCAAAGGGAGGAATAAATTGCTTCTGTGATGGTGTGAGGCTTTCTAATCCTTGACGGGCAACTTGACGGGTAACTTCCGAGGGTGTATTTAATGCTAAGACGGGTAATTGTTTTGCTTTCGCAAAGCGGAGGATGGGGGCGTAATTTTCCCAAGGAAAACCCCAGCGTTTTTCGTACTCGCTTTTCTCTGTTAGTTCTTGTTCAGTGAGTTTACCTGCCAGATATTGATCGACAACACCTTGATAGGGACGCTGGAACATTTCCATGGCGATCGCAATTTTCGGATGACGCTGCTGGAGTTCCTGAATAATTTTGAGTTGGTTTTGGTGATCGATGGAACTGTCGTGAGTCTCCCCCAGATACACTACATCCGCTTTTGCTAGTTCCAGTAACATCTGTTGAGGGCTAGAGATAAAATTCTCTGGTTTTCCACAAGTTTTATCCCAGTCTGGAAAAATAGTATCTAGATTGGTAGGCGGTGCAGTTACAACTAATTTGGGAGGACAGGAATTTTTGACTGTTTCGGCAAAAGCAGGCAATGTCAATATAAGAAGGTAAAAGGTGAAAGGTAAAAAGTAAAAAAATACTTTTTTTGTTTGGAAGCTTTGCCGCTCATTTGCTAATATTTTTGCGTATGACGGTAACTTGCTTTGAAGAAACAGTGTCATTTTTTTCACACAACGCTGGATAAGTTCAGCTTTTAACATGAAAGGAATCTGGCTGGAAAACAAGCAATTGCAATTACGTACCGACATCCCTATTCCCGAACCATCATCGGGAGAGGCCTTAGTACGAGTTTTGTGTGCAGGTATTTGCAACACTGATTTGGAACTTACTAGAGGCTATTATCCCTACAATGGCATTTTAGGGCATGAATTTGTTGGCGTTGTTGAACAAGGCCCAGAACACTTACTTAACCGCCGCGTTGTCGGAGAAATTAATGCTGTCTGCGGACAATGCCGCTTTTGTCGTAGCGGAAACTCTACTCACTGCGAAAACCGTACTGTACTTGGCATTGTCAATCGCAATGGCGCTTTTGCCGACTATCTTTGTTTGCCCGTAGAGAATCTGCATCCCGTTCCAGAACATGTTCCCACAGAAGCAGCAACATTTACCGAACCTGTAGCCGCAGCACTGGAAATTCAGCAGCAGGTAGCGTTGCGTCCAGATGACCGAGTATTGGTGGTTGGGGATGGCAAATTGGGGCTATTAGTAGCGCAAACACTGGCTGTGACAGGCTGCGATCTTTTGGTAATAGGTCGTCATCGCGATAAACTGGCTAACTTAGAGGCACGGGGTATCAAAACAGGCTTCGCTGATGCAGTGACAGATCGAGCCTGTGATATTTCAGTAGAGTGTACGGGTAATGCCCAAGGATTTGCGATCGCCCGCCGTGCTTTGCGTCCTCGCGGTACACTAGTACTCAAAAGTACCTATGCTGGCAAGCTGAGTCTAGATGCTTCCTCATTGGTAGTAGATGAAATCACTCTCATTGGTTCACGCTGCGGCCCGTTTCCACCTGCATTGGCACTGCTAGCACAAGGAAAAGTGGACGTACAACCCCTCATTCATGCCCGTTATCCCCTTTCAAAAGGACTAGCAGCTTTTGCCCACGCCCAAACTAAAGGTGTTTTAAAGGTATTGTTGGAAATGGAAAATGGTTAGTAGATAGTGGTTAGTAGTTAGTAGGGAATAACGACCTCACCTATACCCAGAGGGAATTAGGGACAATGGAGAATGAGTAATATCAGGTTCGAGCGAACACTTATAATCAGGTCTGACGGGGAGACGCGGTGATACAAAGACGCGGAGAATTTTGAATTATAAGTAATTAAGCGAACTTGATATAATAGGCTATCACTAATTACTAATAAGCAATTACCAACCACTAACCACTAACCACTAACCACTAACCACTAACCACCAACCACCAACAACTAACCACTAACCACTAACC
>NZ_JACAEU010000155.1:0-6286 GCF_013388695.1 Fischerella sp. | reverse complement strand
GAAACGCACTGCTATGGATAACAATTATATGGTTCAGGTTCTCAATTGTTTTTTCATTAGCAACACTTTAGATTCTTCTGATTCCTTGTGTCAAGCCTGATTGAGATGCTCTTACCCTGTTTTGCTAACAGTTAATGATATATGGTTATCACCAGAGCATAAAGAGGCTTATCTACCGCCAATAACCAATACTGATTACTACAAAAATCGCGTTCTTGATTCCATCAATAGCGACAGAAATATAGCTGAAAAAGTCTATTCTCAATGGGATGAAGGAAAGAAGAAACAAGAACATAAAAAGCAGTATGACGAACGTAATAAAAAATGGCAGCAAATCAAGAAAAATAGAAATTTTAGCCTATGGTATGACGATAATCTTGGAGCGTTTGCAGTAACAATATCCGTTACAAACGCCAATAATTAATCTGATACCCCCAACACCTGTGAGGGTTGTGCGATTGGATACCCGGATTTTAGCAGAGTGTAGGGGTGCGATCGCATAAAATATTAAGCTGCTTTATGCCGTGAAACTTCCAAATTGCCCCATCTTTCGACTGTTGGTTTATGTAGCCAGTGATTGAGTTTTTTACTATCTACATAATCTTTTAAACCAGGGTCAACCCAAATATGCAGTTTATCAAAGCACCCTAACTCAGTCGCAGCAGTTTCCATATATTCCCATTGTCTAATAAAGCATTCTGCCCATGACTTTTTAGTCATCACAGAAGCGGCAAAATCTAGTCCTGCTGCCACCATTCTTTTACCATTACTGCCACGGGCATTAATAGGTTCCCAAAAGATGACTTCCGGGTTAATACACATTACTTTCTCTAAATGCCTTTTAAAATCATCTAAAGCCATATTGGGAGGAGTAGGAGCAACTGCAACATATAATCGACACCCAGCTTTGTAACCTTCAAGCATTGCCTCATAGCGCAGACTTGGTGAAGGTGCATGAGGTTCAATTTGCCGACTCAAGTCATCATCTAGGTAAGGCAAGCTCATTCCAACCGTTACATTCTTGTGCTTCAGGATGTCGATATCCTTCACCCATAACGGGCTACGAGTCAAAATTCTAACTTTCTTGTTATATTTCAATAAAATCTCAACTACGCTACGGGTAACACTTGCAGTCTGGTTGTTTTGATATGGGTCAGTACCTGAGCAGAGTAAAACTACACCTTGGCCAGATCGTGTCTCTCTCCAAGCCTTCTTACGGCTGAGGATTTTCTCTAGCTTCTGGGGGATTTCTTGACGGACAAACAGGTACTGTCCCCAGTCCATTTGTGGGTTATCAACTCCTTTGTCTTTTAGTTGTGACTGCCTTGCTCGAATTGCTGGAGTTGAGGGGACATAACAGAAGGTACAACCATGCAAGCAGCCTGATGCCACGTTGATTACATAGTCACATAATCCCTTTTTGTTAAGCTCACTTTCCTGAAGTGGTTTAATTATTTCTTCAGTACCTTTGACAATCGACATAGAATATACCCACTTCCTATTTATAAGAATTTATATCTTTAAAATCACCTTGATTTTATCAATCAAAAATTGGTAGTAAACATCAATTTTTTGACTAGAAAAATTATATCATTTTCTTTATTTAAATATTTTTTAAATTACTTATGTAATCCAAACAAAAACTATAATATACTTAGGCTGATTTAGTAAATAAATGAACAAACAAGTATTCGGTGGCGATTGGACAGAAGAGAAATTAAATCGAATTCGTAAATATCTTCCTGCTTATGTACATGTATTAAAGGACAAGGGATTAAAATATGCTTATATAGATGCTTTTGCAGGTACGGGATATAGGGAACTTAAAGATGCAGAACAACAAAGTCAATTACAAAGTCAATTACTATTTCCCGAACTCGTTGAGCAAGAACCACAAAGATTTATGGATGGTTCAGCACGAATTGCACTTCAGGTAGAACCAAGGTTTAATCGATACATTTTTATTGAGAAGGACAAAAATAAAATACCTGACTTAGAGCAGTTGAAAGTCGAGTTTCCAGATAAAAGTCAAGACATCATAATAATTAATGACGATGCTAATATTTATTTACAAAATTTGTGTAGAAAGGATTGGCGAAAGAATCGCGCAGTGCTATTTTTAGATCCATTTGGAATGCAAATTCCGTGGGAGACAATTGTTTTAATCGCCCAAACACAAGCAATTGACCTTTGGTATCTGTTTCCTTTGGGAGTGGCGGTAAATAGGCTATTAACGCGAGATGGAAACATTCAAGAAGCTTGGCGAAGAAGACTTGATAATATATTTGGAACTGACGACTGGTTTGAAGCTTTTTATCAATCTGTAGAGCCACAAAGCAAGCAACTAAATTTGTTTGAGATAGACAATAACCCTTCAGCAGAAAAAACAGAAAAGATAGCCAATTTTGAGTCAATTAGCCGATATTTTGTTGAGCGATTGAAGACAGCATTTGCAGGAGTTGCAGAAAATCCACTTGTATTGCGTAACTCACGCAATAGTCCTTTATATTTACTATGTTTTGCATCAGCCAATCCTAAAGGAGCGCCAACAGCAATTAAAATTGCACAGCATATATTAGAGGGATGATGCGAGGGAATTAAGTAGCGTAGACGCTCTGCGGCTTGCCGATAGGCATCACCCCTCATTCCACCACACCCAACACCCCCAAAATCTCCCGCACTGGTGCTTTTTGTTGCTCTAACTGCTGTACTTGGGTAAGTAACCGCTTGGGAATGTATTTTGTAGATTTAATTAGGCGATCGCCCTCGTTCCAAAACTCGTAGTGATAATAAGCTTGCGGGTAATCCTTGCCACCTTTAGTAATGATGCGCCAGTGGATGCTGCCGCTACCCTCCCCTTTGTGCCGTCGCATTTTACTAGGGGATATTTCATTACTAGGGTTTATCTCTAATGCTTCTTTACTAGGGTTTACCTCCATGTCCCCTAGTACCTCACTATTACTAGGTCTTATCTCAATATCCCCTAGTAATTTACTAGGGCTTACCCCAACACCTAGTAATCCCAATATCTCTATCACTGGACGTTTAGCAGCCTCAGCTTCTTGAATCACCCCTAGTAATTTCTTGGGAATGTACTTGGTTTTTTTCTGCTTGTTCTCTTTCCAGTGGTAATAAGCTTGGCGGTAGTCTTTCCCGTTTTTAGTAATGGTACGCCAATGAATATATCCGCTACCCAAGCCCCTTTGTCGGCGGTTTTTACCAGGGCTTTTAGTACTAGGGGATATTTGCAATTGTTCTTTGCTTTTACCAGGGCTTTTATCTATATCCCCTAGTAATGATTCACTAGCATTTTTCTCAGGTGCAGAGGGAGTGGAGGTAGAGTACTCGCCGGAGGGCAATTTGAGCAAGCCGATTGTCGAGACAGTTTCCGAGGGCGGCGCGACGGGCGCGAGTAATTGAGTTGCCGCTCGGCACTCCTGGGGCGATGTCCACCCCACTGGCAGCCCGAACTGTAGTTCTAGCCAATCGGGGTTGTAAACTTCGTTTTTCTGCAATATCCCCAGCTTCTTCGCTTTCGCTTCGGATTTGGTCGTACCAGGGGGTCGCCCGTTTCCACAAGAGCTTAAGGCTCCGGGACGTGGCAACAAGCAAGAGCCTTTCTCCTTGCCAGAGAGTACCGTACTGGGCTGTTGGGACAACAATCCATTCTGCATCGTACCCACTGCCATGAAGCTCCCGGAGGATCTGCCGAAAATATGTGCCGGGTTCGGCTCCGGGAATAATGGGAGCTGATAGCAATCCAGGCACGTTTTCGAGGACAAAGAATTTGGGTTGACTTCTTCTAACGTGTCGCAAGACGGCTCCGATACAATCTCTTGGGTCAGCGCTTCCCAAACGTTTTCCTTCAACTGTAAAGGGCTGGCAGGGAGGGCTGGAGGATAAAATATCTGCGTCCCCTGGTCTGAGCCACAGTTCGCGCACATCTCGGTAGATGGTGACACCGGGAAAGCGATCGCACAGTCGCCCGCAGCAGAAAGAGTCAATTTCGCACAGTCCTTGCAGCTTGAATCCTCCAGTGATGAGTCCTGCAAGGGGGAAACCAGCGCCCACCCCTGAGCAGAGGTCAATTTGTCGGAGCATTTCATACTTCCTCCCCACAGTTCGCTACTATTGCCTTGTCAGCTTCAGCCAGTGCCACCTGGTGACGTTCGGCTGCCATTATCTCTTCATCGTGTGTGCGATCGCGTTGTCTTAAGCTTTTTGCTACGGCAGTTTGCTTAATTCGCTCCTGGATGAGTGCCACCTTATTGAGGGTTGTCTGTCGCCAATTTTCTCTTTCAATCCGGTCTAACTCTTGGCAAATCGCCGACGTGAGCCGCATATCAATTTCATCCTCTAGGTGCAGATAGTTGGAACCAGCACTGCAACCAGGTGCTTGACAAACAGGAAGGCGATCACGGTCATAGTCGTAACCAGAGATGACCAAGCGGGCTAAATGCGGCTGTACCTTGCCTGTATCTTGGCAGCAGAAACACTGCCATTGGGGATGCCAAATTTCTTTTTCATATCCTGGCTCATCTTCGCGGCGCATGGGTTCTGGGGGGAGCTGTGGCAGTTTCATGACTCTGCCCCCCAAATTAAATTATTGGCATTTGCCCACCTAAAAAATTCTTCTCGTTCTTTGTCACGTTTCCCAGTCTCGTAAATGAACGCTGCAAAGCCCAAGGAACGGATTTTATCAAGCCATTCTTGATAGTGTGGGTGATTTTTCCATTTGCTGTTGGTTGCCGCGCCACTGGGGGTTTTTCGCCACTGGGCGGCTAACTCCTCAAAATTCGCCTCAATCCATTTGAGGGGTAATTCGGGCGGTCTGGGAAGCTGGGCGGCTTTGTTCTTCCCAAATTCTAAAAAACTTTCTCTCTCGCCTTCTGAGAGAGAGTCTAAAAAGTCTATATATATCTTATTAATCTTAGAGTTTTGGGATTCCTGCTGTGTAAGGCTTTCAGACTTCGCGTGGTGCGTAGCGATCGATCGCGGTGCGTCACGATCCACCGTGGTGTGTAGCGATCGATCGCGGTGCGTCACCACACCTTGGGTGTCTTCACACACCTGTGGTGCATCATCACACCCTTGATGCTTCATCACACCTATGGTGTCTTCACACACCACAGGTGCGTCATCACACCATATTCCCTTAGCCATCACCTTGGCTTTGACTTGCAGTAGTTCGAGGTCAATGAATCCTTTTGCATCTAATTCTTTTAGGGCGCGGCTTACGGTTTGCCTGTGAACTATACGCTCTGGCTTTGACAGTAGACGAGCTATTTCTGCACAATTAATCTCTATCCCTTGGTTATAGGGGTCAGTGGTGCGGATGTAGTACAGTACAGCAAGTTGTGCTTGCGTTAATTCTCGGCAAGCTTCTAACCATTCCTCATGTTGCAGAGGGTAAAATTTCCCTTGAATTTTTGCGTTATTTTGCGTCATAATATCCTTGAGAATTATTGAATCAAAAACCCCCGCCCCTGTCCCCCAAACAAGGGCTACTTTTTTGCTTGCAGTGCAACTGTTAAGATTGAGTTGCACGTAGTTAGCCGATTTGCTATTGTGGAAACAACAACTTAATAATTGATAATTAGCAAAATTGCTAGCATGAAAATATTAAGCTAAAACTTGCAAATTAGCAACAAAATGAATCACCAGCAAATTCTGATCAGGGCAATTAAGGAAAGTGGGCTGACCGCCAGAGATATAGCCGATGGTACAGGGGTTAGTGAAAGCAGCCTCAGTCGATTTGTTAATGGCAAGCAAGACCTTAAGGCTGGAGATTATTTTGCTGTGTTGAATTTTCTCCCTGACTCTGCCAAAAGCTTTGCTAGGTCCCGCTTGGGTATGGACGATACTACTAGTTTAAAGACGCTAGTTATGCAAGCTTCTAATGAAGAGAAGGCAGAAGTTTTATTTGCAATTGCTAATTTACTACTAGAAGATCGTAAAAGTGTTGATTCGGTCGAATTTCTGCCAGCAGTTTAATAAGTAGTCCTTGATCAACCTTGAGATGTGTGACAACAGAGTCCGCTATTTGCGTAGTCAGCTTGTATCATAATTATATTTATAGCTCCAGTGATTATACTTAAGTCTGACTACTTGCAGGCTGAAAGATTCTGTGTTACCAATATCAGCAACTCCTAATATTGCGTACTTATCCCTCTTCTGTCACTTTCCGGAGTTAGCTAGTAGAAAATAAGTTAAATTATCCAGAAGCATAACAAGGTTTAAATTGATTCATTGCAGCAATTAAATGATTGAATCCCAGCAATAAATG
>NZ_JACAEU010000154.1:0-20931 GCF_013388695.1 Fischerella sp. | reverse complement strand
TAACGTTCCCAATCAGCGGCGGCAGATAGCCTCAAACTCAACACCAGCGGTTTTCGTCCGTCCGCTGCATTGGGGTTGTTATACTGCGCCATCATCTAGCCAATTCTTCAACTGTTTGTTTGACCACTGATCTGATATTCTCTAAACAGCAAGAGCCTTGGGGATTATTGACTTCGCAGCCGCAACGTTTTGCTTTAATGTGAGTCGTAATCATATCGACAGCATTGCTCTCCCCCGACTGGTTAAGCTCTTCACGAATGCGTTGGCGACTCCAACCAAAACAGTAGCAAACAGAAACATCGCCATTCACATTTTTTTGAAAAACAGATACTTTCAGATCAGCCGTTGTGAAAGTTTGTCCCTGCTCGGAAAAGTAAACAACTGGACAATTGGGACTTGGACAAAACCCGTAAGCAGTCGCTGGATTTAATTGCTCTAGTGCAACTGGTACTAGCAAGCTTTTTAGAGTGATGAGTTGGACAGGTTTTCCTTTTGTACCATCCTGCGGACAGAGACGCTGCCAACGAGATCCACTCTCTTTATTAGGTGAAGATGGACAACAGCATTCAGTCATTGTTGCATTCCTCCACGTCTATACCGACGATATGAAACAAATGTGATGATCAGCATCACAACTAGGGCAGGCAGCAAAATGTAATCTAGGTAGCCAATCACAACCCCTAAACCAATTGCACTTAGGGTTACAACGAGGACAGGTGTAAAGCAACATAGAGCAACTATGACTGTTCCTGATACACTCGCCCAAAACGCAACTTTTGGCTTCATAGCAATTTATCCTGAAAAACAATACAGTTTGCGGATTCTCCTTTTTCAGCAAGGTTGTTTTCACAATGCTGAATTAGCGGTAACAATTCACTTTTCAACTCCCGTAACTGGGCGATCGCCTCTTCAATTTGGCTGACTTTACTCACCAGTTTGGAATGAATCTCATGGCAGGTCGGTGCTTCACCATCTATATATCGTCAATATCCAACCATTATACAGAATATTTCCGTATAATTACCTAATTTGGGGTGGATATCTAGAATTTTTCTGGATATTATCCGAAAAAGCATCGTGAGGCAGAATTTTTCCGTATATTAACCTAATTTTGTGCGTAAGTACAATATTTTCAGTGTATTCCTCGCTGATATCCCGAATATTTCCGCATAATATCCAAATTAGGACATTAGACGGAAATTTTCTGGATATTATTTTATGGAACAACGCCCAAAAAAGTTGATGGAACAGGTGCAAGATGCTATTCGACTTAAACATTATTCATACAAAACAGAAAAAAGCTATATTGGCTGGATTCGACGCTATATATTTTTCCATAATAAGCGTCACCCGAAGGATATGGGAAGTGCTGAAATCGAGGCATTTTTAACAGATTTAGCAGTGAACCAAAAAGTTGCTGCATCGACTCAAAATCAAGCTTTGAACGCCATTTTATTTCTTTACAAAGAAGTTCTAAAGCAAGATTTAGATTTAAAAGTAGATGCAGTCAGGGCAAAACGTTCTAAATATTTACCAACTGTCCTCACAAAAGATGAAGTTTTTGCCATTATCAAACAAATGTCAGGTGTGCATCAACTCTTAATTAAATTACTTTACGGTACAGGTTTACGGTTAACTGAAGGACTTAGCTTAAGGGTTAAAGATATTGATTTTACCCAACAACAAATTATTGTCCGTGATACAAAGGGAAATGAAAATCGGGTGACTATGTTACCTGAAAGTATCGCTGAAGAATTAAAAATTCATTTACAAAGTGTAAAAATTCTACATCAACAAGATTTACAAAAAGGCTATGGTTCAGTTTATTTACCTTTTGCGTTAGAGAGAAAATATCCGAGAGCAAAGTATGATTGGATTTGGCAGTTTGTTTTTCCTTCGAGTAGCATCTCAAAAGACCCGCGTAGTGGAGAAGTTCGTCGTCACCACCTTCATGAAAGTAGTTTACAAAAAGCATTAAAACAAGCGGTTCATCAAGCTGGTATTCAAAAAAAGGTTGGTTGTCATACATTTCGCCATAGTTTTGCTACACATTTGCTGCAAAATGGCTACGACATCCGCACGGTTCAAGAATTACTAGGACACAAGGATGTGAAAACAACAATGATTTACACTCACGTTCTTAACCGTGGTGGGCGAGGTGTTCGCAGTCCACTTGATTAATAAATAATATAAGGGCTACTCTGATTCACCCTCAACTGATGTACTTTGCTGAATCTGCTCAGTTAGGTTCTCTTCCCAATTATTGTCATTTAAGTCTATGCTGATCATCCGTCCAGCAGCTGATGAACGGTCAATATAAGCCTGAAAAGCGACGATATCTTCTCGATGACTCAGCACATATTGCCTTAACTCATCAAGGCTCATTGCTTCATAATTAGTGGTTGTCATGGCTCGTATCCTCCCGTAGGCTTGATCTCGAAATCCAAATTCTCTCCAGCTAGCACGTATAACCTGCCAGTCCTCTCGTCTATGCGAACAAGCTCAATACTTTTATATTGCCATCCCGGATATATGACGTTAGTGAGTCGGTAACACAATCGATAAAGTCCCTGAGTTTGTTCATTTGTTGGATTCATGTCATACGTACAGCTTAACTTGCCAACTCATGGTAGTAGCTTTGGTGCAACAAATGCTACGCAAGCTAGTTATAAGCTTGTAGTGAGGACTTCAGTCCTCTTCCTTGACAGCAAGGACTAAAGTCCTGACTACAAACAAGTTTTATACATAATGTGAGAACAGAGATTCTACTGCTTCACCCCCTTCATCGATAAACCAATCCGCTTCAATTTCTCATTCACTTCCAACACTCTTACTTTCACAACCTGTCCCACCTTCACGATTTTCTTTGGATCGTCCACAAACCTGTCAGCAAGTTGGGAGATATGCACCAAACCATCCTGATGCACACCAATATCCACAAATGCACCAAAATTGGCGACATTGGTAACTATCCCCTCTAATTCCATCCCTACTTTCAAATCGGAAATCTCTTTAATTCCCTCTTGGAAGGTGGCATACTTAAACTCAGCGCGGGGATCTCTACCTGGTTTTTCTAATTCTTTAAGGATGTCGCGTAGTGTTGGTTCGCCTACGGTGTCGGTGACGTATTTTTTCAGGTTTGTCTTGTTGAGTTTTGCGGCAATTTGCGTCACCTGTTGTAAGGGTACAGCTAAATCTTTAGCGATCGCCTGCACCACCGAATAACTCTCTGGATGTACGGCGGTATTGTCCAAAGGATTCTCACCACCGCGAATGCGGAGAAAACCTGCTGCTTGTTCAAACGCCTTTGGCCCCAACTTCGGTACCTTCAGTAGTTCCCGGCGATTTTTAAAGGCTCCGTGCTGGTTGCGGTATGTGACAATATTGTTAGCAACCGTGGGCGTAATGCCAGAGACGAAAGTCAAAAGTTCCTTAGAAGCTGTATTCAAATCTACACCAACGTAGTTAACGCAGCTTTCTACCGTTTCATCCAACTTCTTTTTCAGTAACTTCTGATCCACGTCGTGTTGATATTGTCCCACACCAATAGATTTGGGGTCGATTTTCACCAGTTCCGCTAAGGGATCTTGCAAGCGGCGGCCGATACTAATTGCTCCGCGCACGGTAACATCTAAGTCGGGGAATTCTTGTGCTGCAACTTTACTAGCACTATATATAGATGCACCCGACTCATTGACAATAACTTTAATTGGTTTGCGTTCTATAGTTCGCAGCATTTCCGCCACAAACTCGTCTGTCTCGCGAGAAGCTGTACCATTACCAATAGCTATTAACTCTATTTTGTACTTATCAATCAGATTTTTGAGAGTTTGTGCAGACTTGGCACGTTGTTCTAGTGCTTGGTGAGGAAATACCGCCTGGTATTCCAAAAATTTTCCTGTTTCGTCAAGTATTGCAACTTTACACCCAGTTCTAAACCCCGGATCTATCGCCATCGTCGGTTTCATCCCCGCAGGTGCAGACAGCAGCAATTCTCGCAAATTTGCTTCAAATGTCTTGATCGACTCAATGTCAGCGTACAGTTTCTTCTCTGAAATTACCTCACCGATCAAAGAAGTTTTCATCAGACGGTTAAATGCATCTTTAACCATTTCCTGGTAAAAATTGCGGATAGGGCGATGTTTGGAGCGAATTTCCTGTGATTCTAAATAGGAAAGCACCATATCTTCATTAAAGGAGATATCAAAACTCAACACACCTTCATTTTCACCGCGACACAATGCTAGCAAATTGTGAGGTGCAATATTTTTTACCTTTGCCTGATAGTTACGGTACATCTCGAACTTCGTCGTTCCTTCAGGATGCTCATCTTTGATCCGAGAGACAAATATCCCTTCTTCTAACAAATATTCACGCAGATATGCGCGTAACTCTGCTTTTTCCGCGACTTCCTCTGCAAGGATGTCAGCAGCACCCTTTAGCGCTTCCTCTGCTGTTTTGACTCCCTTTTCTAGGGAAATATACTTCTGTGCTTCTGCTTCTAAAGGAATAGGTGCAGCATTTTTGGTATTCAGCGACTTGATAAATTCTGCCAAAGGTTCCAGTCCTTTTTCTCTCGCAACGGTGGCGCGGGTGCGACGCTTGGGACGGTAGGGTAAATATAAATCTTCTAGCTCTGTTTTTTGCAAACAGGCTGCAATTTTTGCTTTGAGTTCGTCGGTAAGTTTACCTTGTTCGGCGATCGCATTTAAAATTACTGTTTTTCGTTCTTCTAGTTCCGTTAAGTAAGTATATCTATCTGCCAATTCGCGCAGCTGGACTTCATTCATTTCCCCAGTGCGTTCTTTACGGTAACGTGCAATAAAGGGAATTGTTGCACCCTCCGCCAGGAGTTCCAGCGCGTTTTGCACCTGATAGGCTTTGAGGTTGAGTTCAGTTGCCAGTAATTGAGGAATGTTCAGCATCGGGTGTCAATGGAAAAAGTTACTCAATCAAGGTAATACGGTAGATTGATGTGAGAAGGCAAGTGTAGAATGTTAAGCTAATATATTAGACTTTTTAGGAAACTTAACTAATTATGCTGTTGTTATTAATAGCGTATTATGGTCAAGAATAGCGCGTAGTAAATTTTACTACATGTATTTATAACAGCAGCCTTAATATCCACATACCACGCATATAGCGCTTCTGGTTTTAGTTCAGAGGTGAAGGAAAAATGCCTGTGTTGTTTCTGATACCACTTTTTACTGGTTTAGTAACTGCCTATATCTTCAAAAAAAGCACCGATGAAATCGGGCAGCTTATCGGTGTAGTCGCAGTTATTAGCCTAGCTTTAGGCTTGATATTAGCACCTTGGCAAGTGCAGCTTTTGTTGCTAGTAGTTGTCTTGGTTGGTACTCAAAAACTATTACAACAAAATGAGTACAAACTCAGACAGCAAAAAAAACAACAAGAGCAACCAAATTATAATCACAGCCGACAAGCAAGTAGTTCTGAGGTTCAAAAAATGGAGAATGAATTTACACGTAAGTATCGCGGTGTAAATTACTAGGACTTGACAGTTGAAGTTACAAAGGGAGAAATTGTTGGTAAGTATTGCACTCTCCCTTGGAGAATTCATAAGCTTTGCTTTAAAACCGACGTTGTGCGATGGTGGGGACACCCGCTAGCAGCGATCGCATAACTGGCTAAAAGGGTTAATATTCTTGACGTTAAAAAACTGTAACCAGTTATGGCGATCGTCAAGACAGGCGACCTATCCTAGAAAGTAAATTTCAGTGACACCATGCTATCTAGCCCCCAATCACTTACAAGTATCCTTACTCAGGGTGACTTACGTCGCGTGCATCACATTGCCTTGAATGTTAAAGATATGCAAGCTTCACGGCAGTTTTACGGCATTATCCTGGGTTTGCACGAATTAACAGGTGATGAAGTTCCCGCAACCCTGAAGGATTTAGTAGCGCAGGGCAAAGTAGCTAATTTTGTCACCCCTGATGGCACTATCCTAGATTTGTTCTGGGAACCAGAATTATCACCTCCAGATCCAAATCCAGAACGTACTTTTACTAGAGCTTATCATCTAGCTTTTGACATAGATCCGCTCAGTTTTGACCGCGCTGTTGAAGTACTCAGACAAAATCAAATCGCGATCGCCCACGGCCCAGTCACCCGTCCTACCGGACGCGGCGTTTACTTCTATGACCCCGATGGCTTTATGATAGAGATTCGCTGCGATCCTGTTTGATAGGTAGTAGTTAGTAGATAGTGGTTAGTAGTTATTGGTTGCTAACTATTAACTATTAACTCTTGACTCTTGACTCTTGACTCTTGACTAAAATGCAGATTTTCCAAGTTATCGAAGACGCAATCAAAAAACCTCCAATTCCACACGAACCCGCAAAACAGTCATTAAAAGCTTGGGCGATGTATTGCTTGCGAGACAGAGGTTTTAAAGTGGTATACGCTCAAAATGCTGACTTTGCTATTGAAACGAGGAATGGCGAAAAGCTTTATTTTAACGTCTCAAATACTGGTGATAATTTAGATCATAAGTTTGGTTGGATAGTTTGGGATAGTGTTACAAAAACTGCCAGCCTGATTCCTCCTCAATGATTTGAAGTTAAGAGGATGTCTAAAAAGTTGTGGGTAAGTAATTTGGGGACTTCCAATTAAAAAAATATCCAACCAATAGTTGTAGGGTGTGTTAACGCGACAGCGTAACGCACCCTTGTATCTTAGACTTTATTGCCAATTACCCACCAAAACATAAGAAGCCCAAAAATAAGGATGGGGAGGCAAAGACTTCAATTCATCAAATAACGGCTTACTCCGAAGAGACTTAATCTGTGACAATTGAGCTATCCTCAGAGCGTTAAGTTTTTTCACTCCTGGTTTTGTGAGTTCTTGATAGAATTCACCCATTAGTTGAGCGGTAGAAGCATCACTTACAGGCCAGAGAGTAGCAAGAGTGCTGCGTGCACCAGAACGTACAGCCGTTCCTGCCAAACCTAACATCGCTCGTTCATCACCAGTGGCAGTTTCACATGCGCTTAGCACCAGTAATTCCAAATTACTCTCTTGTTCTCTCAATAAATTACTCAACTCGTTAATACTGATACTTTTGCCATCCCCTGTAATAATAAAATTCTTTTGGGGATTAGAACTGAATAGACCGTGAGTTGCTAGGTGAACAACAGGGAAATTCTCTTTCAGCTGGTTTTGGATAGTTTGAGTGGTGAACTCTTGATTGAGAAGCTTTAAAGAACTAGGAAAAGCTTCTTTAATTTCTTCTAATTCCTTTGGTACATTCACCAATGCCGGAAAAGTTTCTCCTTGAATCTGAACTTGCTTACTGACTCCAGCAGCTAAAACTTTGATTTTTTCCCGCTTGAGTAGTTTCGGATCTATAAGTTGCAGGCTTGGCACCAAAGCAACACCATATTGTTCGATCAGATATTTTTGACCATTGTATAAGGCTGCCATCGGCACTTTTTGCAATCGACCATTCAGCACAAAAACTAAATTTTTGATTTGATTGGTATTTAACTGTGTCTCGACAGGTTGAATTAACCAGTTGTATAGCTGTGCAAAAATTGGTAAAAGTGTCTGGATATTTTCTTTTAATTCTTCTGGATCTGGGTTGGCAGTTGCTAGGATATTGCGAGCAGAGTTATTAACAGTAACATTGTCTAAGTAATCGTAAAGCCGATCAAGCGTGTCATTTACTTTCTCTTCACTGACGGGAATTGCGAATTGCTGTAGAGGTTTTCCTGGTAAGGAAAGGATAATTTCTAAGCGGTCTTTAAAAATAAAAGGATAGATAACAGCTGCTTGGGTATCGATATCATCAATCTGAATGGCGATATTTGTTTCCTCAGAACATGGATCTTGAAAAAAGTTATCTAATTCTGCTAATTGCCAAGATTCTATGACTCTACGGGCAAATTCTAAGCGGTTTTTTGGTTGGTTCTGCTCAAACTTTGCTTGGGTAATATTGGGATTCGACACTACTAGGGAATTTAGCTCATCTGCACCCAGTTTTGATTGCAAAAGCAAATCTGCTAGTTCTACATAAACGGGTTTGACTTCTTTGAGAAAGTCAAATTGGATGTCTCGATTGTTGGCGTTTAAATCGCTACGGAGGGACTGAAGAGTATTATAGGCTGCGGTGTAAGCTGCGATCGCCCCTTTTGTATCTCGTTGTTCTCTAAGGAAACTACCTAACTGCGATTGCCATAAATAAGTAATTTCCCGTGCATCTCCAGTAAAATTTTGTTCTTGAGCTAACGCTAGGGCTTGCTGAGTTAAGGCGATCGCCTGATTTAACTGCTTTTGTTGGTAGTAAAATTGACCAAGATATCCCAAAACGTAAGTTTCTGCCCGCCGATCTTGTAAAGTACGTGCCTGTTGCAGTGCTGCATCCAAAACAGGTTTGGCTTTGTCTAGTTGTTCGGTTTTAATGAGACAGTCAGCAAAGCTAATCTGAGCGTAGATAACTGCCCGATTTGGAGGAACAGTGGCAAGGGTAGATTCAATTTGAGTTTGCAAAGTTTGGGCATTTTGGCTGAGTTGGGATTCCAACTGAGACAAAAAATCTTTGGCGCGTTCAATCAACTGGGATTCGCCAAATCTAGTCCAAGAAACGATGCGCCGACTCGTCTGTTCTCTCCACCATTTTTGGTTTTCTAGTAATAGTTTATAGTGATTGAGTTGTGCTGAAATTTTCACCACTGGTGGAGATGATGCCACAGTTGCTGCTTGCGTATAGTACTTGAAAGCTTGCTGGTAAGGGGCTAGAGCAGAGTCTGGGGATTTTTGGTCGATGATGGCTGTAATTTGTTCGTAATCCCAGCGATCGCGGATTTGGTTGCCTAAAGCTCGTTCGGTGTTGCCTAAACTCAGCAAAACAGCACTCGATTCTGGTGATTTATTCAGTACTGCTAAACTCAACTGCAAGACTTTTTGAGATTCCTTAAGCAATCCCTGTTTGCGGAGAACTTCACCAAGGCTACGCAAGCCAGTCGCTTGGGTGAGTGAAAGAGAGTCTCGCTTTTGGGAAATATTCGTGAGGAAACTGTTTAGTTGCGATTGGGTGCAGGTTGGTTTATCAACAGCAAAAGCTTGGAGTAAAGTTTTGCAAGCTTTGGGATATAATCCTAAATCTTGGAGAGCCTGGGATTGGTTAATCAGACTCTTATTCATCCCCTCGCGATCGCCCTGTTGCTGATAAGCTTTAGCCGCTGCTTGCCAAAGCTTTGCTGCTTCGTCGAATTTGCCTGCATTATATAGTTGTTGTCCTTCTTGTGCCAGTTGTAGCGCACGAGTAGCAGAATTCGGAATCGGAGATTTGGAATTCGACCAAGCTGGAATGCTGAGAGTAGAAATCAGTCCCAATAAAATTGAAAGCGTCAAGACAACTAGACGACGGTAATTTCTGCCTCCTGTTTTGAAAGTAACCTCACCCCCTTCCCCTCTCCTTAGCAAGGAGAGGGGTGTCCGATCGGACGGGGTGAGGTTTTTCTTTGAGACTGCCTTCAGCCTTCCTTTCAAAACAAATTGTACTCCAGTTGAAAATACACTCCGTTTTCTTGCCATGTTTCTCGCCTCGAATCAATATCCACTAAAGGAATACCCCAGTCCAACCGGGCTGTAAAAGTTTCTCCCATCTGCCAGAGTAAGCCAACTCCTATACCCACTAAGGTATTGGGGTTTGGATTGTTTCTACCTGTATTCCAGCCAGTACCAAAATCAATAAATGGTGTGATTTGTAAAACTCTGTTGTTCTGCGAAGATTGGAAAATGGGCAGCCGTGCCTCAACAGAAGTAAAAATGCCATTGTCGGTAATCACGGCATCTTGAGGATAACCCCGTACTGTTGCTTGTCCCCCCAAACTCAACTGTTCTATAGAAAGAAGAGAATCGCTTGCTAGTTGCACGCTGGAACGAACAAACAGGGTAGGATTGACGGCGGGCGTGTTTTTTACCTCTCCAAAACGACGCAAATACAGCAATTGTCCCCGCCAGAGAAAAAACTGGCTATCTGGTTCATTGTTGTTAACAGTAGCACTAAAGGCACCGATGCCCAGACTAAACTCAGAACGAGCTGCTAAGACTTGTTGACGGCTCCTTTGCAACCATTCTTGAGCAAAATTCAACTCCGAAACACGGGTTTTTCCATTGGCATCTGCTCCTGGAAACAGAGGAAATTCAACTCCCAGAATGGAAGAATCACTTTCCCGCCTAGCTACCCCCAGACTGAGGGCAAGTTCTTGACTGATTTTAGGACTAGCAGTTTGAATAACTGGTTGACGAAAGTAGAGTTCATACTCGCGAGACTTTACCTCAATATCCAAATCATCAAAAGGTGGTTTAACGATCTGGTTGTTGGTAATTCGGTAGTTAAAGCTCAAAGAGCCATTGCGAGGATTGACTGGCAAAGTATAACTGCCCTCAAATCTATTGCTGCCATCAGTGTTGCGATAGCCAACAATAAACTCATCTCCCAGTCCTAACAAACTTGCTTCTGATATCTCAATCCCACGCTCAAAACTGCCAACGCTGGGGTTGCGATTATTATTTAGGTTGAGTTGAGTTTGAAAAGTTTTGGCTCCTGTAACTGTTACCTCCAGGGAATTAGTACCGGGTTTAGTGCCAGCAGTAAGTTCAGCATTTAAACTTTCAATCCGAGGATTAAGTTGCAGTAATTGCAGCGACTCCTGTAGACGATTGATATTCAGAGGTGTGGAAGCAGCAACAGCAATGCGGCTGCGTACGTAATCAGAATTCAGCCGTCCTTTGACGATATTGACATTAATATCTTGCAAACTGCCTTCCAGCACCTGAATTTTGACAATCCCCGATTGGATCTCTTGACTGGGTATGTAAGCTCCAGAAGTAATGTAACCCTGTTTGAGATAAAGTTGAGTGACTTGATTGGCAGCTTGCAGAAGCTGAGCAAAAGTGATGGGTTTCTTGGTAAAGTTAGCCGTCGCCTGCTCTAACTCTTGTTGGCTAAATACAGTGCTACCAACAAACTCAAACTTTTCTACGACAATCGTCCCTGGTAGATTCTGGATTTGATCGGGAGTTGGAGGTGCTGTAGGCGGAAACTGGAGAGGTTTTTCTAAAGGAGGTAAAGGAGTAGGAGCAGGACGGGGTTGTTCTTCTGGAGTTGGAGTAATAGGATTGACCGATTGTGCCCACACAGAGGATGTGTGGGAGAGCATGGGCAGCAAAAAGAAGGGAAGTAGGGGCAGATTGATCGCGCCTCCAAAGATTGGTAGACGGGTAGATGAAGAGAAGAAAAGACTGGTAGATGAAGAGAAGAAAAATATCTTTGTGTTTTTGCGTCCCTGTGTTTTTGCGTCTTGTTTCTGTTTGTTTATCCCCTTGTTCCTTTGTCTGTGTGATTTGGGTTTAATTAGCATGACACGATGATGAAGTTAAGCCAGAACCGTAGGGGATAGCTGTAGGGGCAGATGCTGTCAGGACGATCGCACCTTTGGGGTTAACATACCAACCTCGGGCTGGGGGTGGTAGTTGTTGGGTGTGGGCTTTGGCTGTGGCGATCGCTCCTGTTGAAGAATTTTCTGCTTGGGTAGGAGCAGACTCAAAACTAATCAAGGCTTCACTGCTAAGCGGTTCACTGGGTCGGGGTGGCAATCCTCCGCGTCCGGTGATGGTAAACTCACTCTGACCAGGTTTCCTGTTGGTTGGACAGACTTGTGCTACCACTTCTTCCGGTTTAGCGATCTCTTGTGGCAAATCGATCGCTTCTTGGTTGGTAGTAGTATCCGGTGTAAATATTTCTACTTCACCATCTACTCCTAAATCTGAACTGGCACTAATCTGACATTCCGGGCAAACAAAGAGTCCTTGGGTATTGATACTGATGTTTCCTCCTCTACCCTGAAATGCGTTAGCAGTAATTTTGCTACCTTCGAGCAGCGCAACAAAATCAGTGGGGCTGAAGCCAGTAATGGTGATGTTACCACCGTTACCAGTTCCACCAGCTTCTGCCGATATCTGACTGCCACGGCGCATTCGTAAGGAATCTGTCTGTAGGAAAATGTTGCCCCCTTCACCGGATGCGGTTGCAGCTGTGATCCCACCTTTTCTATCCAGGAAAGTAGAACGAGCATTGATCTTCACACTGCCGGCATTGCCGGATCCCTGATTCCTAGCAGTTACTTGAGCACCTTTCGTGACAATCAATTTACTTGTATTAATTGTCACGTCCCCAGACGCTCCACTTGGTACCGGAGGTACTCCAAAAAGCCGTTGGGCGACTTCAGATGAAGTGTTGGCACCAGAACTGATCAAACTGGGAATGGAAGTTCCAGGTATTGTGCCGCTCACTTCCACGGAGTCAGAGGCATTTACGGTCACACTTCCTGCGGCACCAGTTGCGGTAGTAGAAGAGTCAACCCGTGCTCCATCGCGAACTATTAATCTGGGTGTGTTAACAGTCAAGTTACCAGCATTTCCCCGACTAAGGGTTGAAACACCCACAGCACTTACAATCTGTAGGCTTGGTTCTACACCGATGACTTCTACAGATTCAGTTGCGTTGATTGTAACATCTCCTCCAGAACCAGTTCCAAAAGTTGCAGCACCCACAGGCGCGCCATCAAGAACCTTTAGCTGACCGGTTGATAGATTCACATTTCCCGAATTTCCAGAACCAAAGGTTGAACTACTAATAAAGCTGAGCGCGTTGGGATTAAAAGGTGCGAACCCAATCACTTGTATCGAGTCAGAGGCATCCACACTGATATCGCCACTTGCTGCGTTTGTAAAGGAGGAAGTTGATATATTGGCTCCACCCCGGACAATTAAATCCTGGGTTGAAATACCAATATCTCCTCCCTTACTACCTCCCAAGGTTATGGGAGAAAAGAACACAGGCCTCCCTTGTACAACGCTTCCTCCTAATTCGGAAGTGATACCACCTCCACTATCTAAAAAAATAGAACCAGCGTTTACTCTCACATTTCCAGAAGTTCCTGAACCTTGATTGCTTGCTGTTACCAGAGCGCCATCTGTAACACTTAATTTCCCCGTGTTAATTGTCACGTCTCCAGAGGAGCCAGAAGGAACGGGAGGTAGTCTTAATAACTGTTGCAAGGGAGGATCGACAATATTGCCAGAGGAGAGGATCAGACTGGGATTGACAGATCCTGGTACTCTGCCACTCACATCTACTGAATCTTTGGCATTAATTGTAATGCTGCCAGCAGGGCCACTCGCTAAAGTGGAAGCATCTACTCTGCCTCCATTTCGGATCGCTAAACGCTGAGTGTTAATTGTGACGCTACCGGCTTGGCCTGGGCCTCCTGTACCAGAGGTGATTTGACTGGGTGCAAAGACTATTGGTGCTACTCCGATGAGTTCCACCAATTCAGATGCGTTCACAAATACATTTCCCCCTGAGCCAGTTCCAGCTGTTACAGATGCAATGTTTCCTCCATCTGTTGCTGTTAACTGCTTGGTTGATAGTGTGAGTTTTCCGGCATTTCCTGGGCCGAAAGTAGTAGCAGAGATGGTACTAAAACGATTCGGGTTTACAGATGAATACCCATTTACTTCTATCGATTCAGAAGCATTCACTGTAACATTGCCGCCTTGTGCAGCAGTGAAATTAGCAGCAGATATGACACCTGCATCCTGAACAACTAGGCTTGGAGTGGTAATGTTAATATCTCCATTCTTGCCACCTCCAATGGTTTCAGTAACTATGTTGGTGGCAATCTGCCCGTCTGGTGTGGTGCCAATTAATTTCAAAGATTCAGATGCATTAACGTCAATGTTTCCAGCTGATTCTATCCCTTGAGTTTGAATTAATACGGCCGATCCATCACTAAGGTTGATATTTCTGCCCTGTAACTGGATCGAACCGCTACCAACACCACTAGCGTCAGCAATTGAGCGCGATCGCATCTCGATATCTTTCCAAGCAGGTACGCCCTGATAGCCCAATGTCCAGCCACCAGCAGTAGGATTGAGACTAACCAAACCTTCACCCACACTACCTAACTCAATCCGTCCTCCCTCGGCGGTCAGAATACCTCCCTCTAAGCTGATATTGCCACCGACCAAGGCTAGGGTTTGCCCAGGCTGCACTTTCAAACCAGCAGTACTACCCCTAGTAAAGGGTGAAAATATTTGACTTTCAAGGGATAAATTGTGCCCCTGACCTTGAACGTTAATTGCTGCTGAATTTTGCCCAAATTGCAAGCCGACTGGAACGCTGATTGTCAGTACAGGAGAGTTCTGAATATTGGTGGCGCTAAACTCTGTACCATCGGTAAACTTGAGGCTACTGGCCGTACTTCCTAAAAAAGAGCCACCTATGTTTAGTTGAGCATTGGCACCAAAATTAATACCACTCGGATTAATTAAAATCAAATTAGCGCCGTAGTTTTCTTTGATTAATCCATCAATATTAGAAATTGAGCCGCCTGTGACTCGATTGATAATGTTGACAATATTATTAACATTCGCGCTGTTTTTAAAAAAAGCTTCGCTACCATTGGGCACAGAAAATTCTTTAAAACTGTGGAATAGGTTGCTGCCAGCTTGTGCTCCTCCAGTGATTTCAAAGACTTTATCTATTTGATTAACATTAGTTGGAATCGTGCCATCTGCGGAGATTTGTGCTTGCGCAGGGCAGCTAGCAAATATACAGCAAATAACCGTACTGCTAACAAATAAAATTTGCTGAGCAACCTGTTTCATCTTGAATTTAAAAATTAACAGATTAACTTCATTGAACACTACTTAAGTTCTCTTTTTTTGTCAAACTTAAGTAAATTTAACTAAAAAATAGTATATTAAAATTGAAAATTCGGTCAAGAAAGGATGTGACTCTGTGAACAAAAGGCTATCTTGGGTCACCATTTTGGGCATGGCTCCGATATTCGCATTCTCTGCTGTAGCAACAGTTGCTCAGCCTAGTCCAGTTTCTTCTACCATCAACATCACCTGTAATACTGACACCAGTAGTACACCCACGGCGATCGCCACTTCCTCTGCTCAAGGGAGTGCAAGAAATATTACAATTATCAGCTTCTTGCCTCAATATTTCTCAACTCAAGATGCTGTGCAAAACTGCCAAAATACAGCTAAAATCTTGCAGGAACTATACAAGACAGGGCGTGCTCACTACTTAACCAATGACAAGCTTAAAGCTCAACCTGTAGTTTGCGCTGTCCAACGTAGAGGCGTCGGTTGCAACCATTACAGCGCTCAGGTTTTATTTGCTCTCGACGCCAAGGTTAATTCCTCTCAAGCTTTATACGAGATGCTTGGTAGCGATTTTAAGCAATCACAACCTCCTGATTCCAGGACTGTCAGTCGGATTTACGTTGATATCAAGTCTAAGCCTTGGTGGCAGAAGCTATTCTAAAATTATCGGCTGCAATTGGTTTTTGCTTCCTCTGCAGCCTGATAATCTGGCTTGAGTTTGAGAGCTGCTTCTAAAGCAGCAAATCCCTCTTGAATTTGAGATGACTTACAAAACGTTAATCCCATGTAATACCAAGTTTCTGCTTTTTGAGCATCTGTCAGCCGATGCTCTTTAAGCATCTGTTGAAATTGAGCGATCGCTGCTTTGTATTGCTGCAAATTTTGGAGTGCTAGACCCCGACCTCGCTGAGCAGTAAAATATCCGGGATCGTATATTAATCCCTGGTCATAAGCAGCAAGAGCTTCTTTGTATTGTTGCTTTTGCGCTAGCACCTTACCTTTGTGGCTAAAAGAAACTGATAACTCTCTGATGGTTTGCTGTTGCTCATCTACTTTCTCAGCTTTGTGAATTTTTTGCAGCAGCAGATTAATTGCCTCATCAATAGTAATAAGCGCCGTATCGCTTTGCTTAAGTGCGATCAGTGATTCGGTTTTATTAATCCAAAATACAGGGTCTTGCGAGTCGAGAGCAATAGCCTTGTCAAAGGCAGAAATGGCCTCATAGTATTGCTTGAGGTTATGTAGAGCCTCTCCTTGACAATTCCAAGCATATACTGCTTTTGGCTCGATGATAGTTGCTGTTGAGCAGGATTCCAACATCTTGTTATATTCCTGCAAACCAGCCAGTGCATAACCTCGGTTTGTCCAAGCTTGATAGTAATTACTATCAATATTTAAAAGTTGATCGAATTTGGCGATCGCTTTTTTGTATTCTCCTTGGTGAAATAGTTCATTACCTTGTTGAAAAAGATTTTTTACCTGTTGGTTCCGAAAGATATTTAAGCTCACGATACTCAAACCAGCTATTGCCAGTAAAATCCAAATGCTTTTAAATATTACGCCTCTATGATTAGAAATCAAATTGTTGGCTTCAAACAGAGTGATTGTTGGAGTTGCTTTAATAGAAACACTTTTAGGTATAGTAATGGTTGAAGACGAGGCTTGAAGCCATTTTGCTAATTCTTGCTCAACCCAATCCAGATTAAAAACAGATTGGTAAATGCGGTTAGATATTCTTAATTTATTCTCTTGTTTTACAACTAATCCTAAATTAAACAACTCTGTTTGGATTGGACTGTCTTGAATAGAAACTTCTCCCTGTTGCAAGATTTGTTGATACAAACTCAGCAACCACATCGGCTTGCAGTGCCGATTCTCAACTAAAGCCTGTCGAATAGCTTGCAAATGTTCAGCTGCTGCCTGATTTTCCCAATTTTCAAGCAAGCGAGTTCGCACTAACTGTTCCACTCTCACCGCTTCTTCACCAGCCGGAATAAAAGTTTCACTATCACATATCAATTGACACAGCTTTTGAGTGAGAAAAGGTTGACCGCCTGTCCAGGATAGCACCTCTTGTAGCAAAGTTTCTGGAAAACAAGCTTTTTCATCTAATTTGAATAACTTAATCGTGTTTTGGATAAAAGGTTGTAATCGCACTAATTCTTGCTCAACCCAACCCGGATTAAAAACAGATTGATAGATGCGGTTAGCTACTCTTAATTTCTTCTCTTGTTGGACAACTAATCCCAAATTCAACAACTCTGTTTGGACTGGACTGTTATCATGAATTGACACTTCTCCCTGTTGCAAGATTTGCTGATACAACCTTAGCAGCCATATAGAATCGCAGTATTGATTTTTGATCAAACCCTGTTGAATAGCTCGCAAATGTTCAGCCGCTGCTTGATGTTCCCAATTTTCAATCAAGCGAGTTTGCACTAACTGTTCCACTTTCGTTGTTTCTTCACCAGCAGGAATAAAAGTTTCACTATCACAGACCAATTGACACAGCTTTTGGGTGAGAAAAGGTTGACCGCCTGTCCAGGATAGCACCTGTTCTAACAAAATATCTGGGCGACTGGCTTTTTGATCTAATTTAAATAATTTGATGATGTTGTTAAGAAAAGGTCGTAACCGTTCTAATTCTTGCTCAACCCAACCCAAATTAAAAACAGATTGGTAGATGCGGTTAGCTACTCTTAATTTCTTCTCTTGTTTGACAACTAATCCTAAATCCAGCAACTCTGTTTGGACTGGATTGTGATGAGTAGGCACTTCTGTTTCTAACAAGACTTGCTGATAAAGCCTCAGCAGCAACATCGGGTCACAATGCTGATTTTCAACTATACCCTTGCGAATTGCCAGCAAATGCTCAGCTGCAACTTGAGTCTCCCAATTTTCAATCAAGCGGGTTTGCACTAACTGCTCTACTCTCGCCGCTTCTTCTCCAGCAGGAATAAAAGTTTCACCATCACATATCAATTGACACAGCTTTTGGGTGAGAAAAGGTTGAGCGCCTGTCCAGGATAGCACTTTTTGCAGCACAATTTCGGGACAATTAGCTTTTCGATCTAATTTGAACAATTTGATCGTGCTACGAATAAAAGGTCGTAGATGTGTTATGTCCTGGTGAATCCAACTCAAACTCGAAACAAATTTATGATTAGGATTAGATTCTTTTATGTTGCTCTCTTGTTGTACTGCTAATTCTGAATTTAGTGACTCTGCTGGTATTTGACTGCTATTACCATCTATAACTTCTTCCTGTTCCAAACTTGACTGGTATGGCTGACCTTCAGAAGTCAGATACTGTAAAAAAAAGCTGATTGTAGTTGGCTTGATCCAACCCTTGAGAACAGCTAATTCTCCAAATCTAAGTCCCATTTCTCTTTGCTCGTAGAGAATGGTTTTGATTTGATGCTCATTCAAAAGCCCAGCTTCTTTAAGATAATGACCTAAAGGCTGTTTCGATTCTTGACTTAATAGAGTCGGCCACTGCTCAGCGAAAAAATCAGCTGTTTCTTGTTTGAGCCATCCTCGCAAAGCTAAAATCTGCCCTATCCGGATGTTTTCAGCTTGGGTTTGCTCTTGTAGAGCTATCTCTATCTGTGTAGTTGAAATTAAGTCAGCCTGTTGTAAAACTTGACCTAACGGTTTGATAGGAAAGCTCATAGACATGAAGCTATCATAAATAGTGCAATAAACAAGTATGTAACTTATCTTAAACGAAAGTTTTGTTAGATATATTCAGTGTTTGATACATGACTGTTTAAAATCCATAACCTTTCTCCTTTGACCTTCAGTCTGATTCGATGTTCATGTATATAGCTTTATAGAATCTAGAGTAATTATAGTAGGTATTACTCGATCCCACATTCCGCACCCTGGGGTGTCACATAGCATAATCACTGAATTTTTCTTGTTTTTCAGCTATAAAATATACTTCTTAATCGTTCTTTCTCAGTTGATTCAAGGAGTTAAAGTATATGAAATAGCTTTATCTCCTTCTAAAAAACAGTAAAAACCGATTGTGACAGTTGAGGTGCGGAATGTCGGTCGATGGCTAATACTTGGTATTTTTTATACTGTATTTGCACTTAATATAAATATCTTTGTAGTGAGAACACTAGTCCAAATGTAGCTATTTTTGTGACTGTCAAGATTCACTGTAGAGAAATCAGGCTACATTTTTTCCTTGACTGCAAGCCGACATAATTTTAACTTTATTATTTGTACATAAATTGCTTTGCCATAATCTTAAAAATCAACCCCAATACCTATATGCAGTTAGCCTTGCATAATTAATTGGTGAGGATTAGTGCATGTTGTTAGTATTAATCATTTATCTTGCAAAATTAATGATGGCTAGTGACTACTGATAGTCTTAACAATCAAAAGTCCGATCTAGACGCAGTGTATATTAGTTTAAAAATTTTTATCCAGCAATCAGGCATCTAGCAGCTTGCTAGTAACTTTATGACAAGAAAATGCTTAGTCATTAGTCCTAGCATTAAAGTTGTTTAGTTTTTCCAAACTCATTGATATTGACAAAACTTTGACTTCGGACTAGTGACAAATGAACTTCATGCTCAGCATACCGAACCTAGAAAATTGTCTTTAAAAATCATCTATGCTTAAAAGTTATCGAAATAATTACAAAGAGATTTTTACACAAGCAAAAACAAATCCTAATGCTGTCCCAAAAGCAAAACTTCCTCTAGGGCAGTGGTTTGTTAACTTGCCAATTAACAGCAAACATTTAACTGCTCTGCTTGTGTCTGAATTGGCAATTATTTTCGGTTTAGGTATTAGTTCGACTTTAATTATTAATCGCAGTTTACAGGCTCAATCTCTCAAACAAGCAAAGTCAGAAATTAGCATTGCAGATGTTAATTACAACCTGAAATTTACTCAAATGGATTTTGCCTTTAATGGCCAGTCAAAAAATAATGCCATTATTAAGGCTGCCCAACTGCATTTACTTGGTCAGAATTTAAGCCAGCCATCGTACTCTGAAGTCAAGCAAATTCTCCAAAATGAAATTCAGACTCTCCGTATTGACTCTGCAACTCTAGTCGGCACAGACAGGCGGATTATTGTTAATGCCAATTCTAATCGCAGAGGCGAATTTTTTGATCCGCATGGCTTGGTGAGTGAGGTATTAAAAAACCCCAGACAAATTCAAGCGAACGTCATTGTTAAGAGATCGGATTTAGAAAAAGAAGTACCTAACTTAGTGCAAAACTTGAATAATCAAGATGCTCTTGTTCGTTACACAGTTACACCTGTTAAATCTCACAAAGGTAATCAAGTTATTGGTGTTTTGCTTGCTGGGGATGTTGTCAATGGAAAACAGTCGATTACACGGAGAACCCTCAAAGCCACAGGCGAAGGCTACACTGCTATTTACATGAACAAAGGAGCAGGAGATTTTGCCTTAGCTACAGCTTTAAATAAAAGTGAAGAAATCGACTTAAGTGAAGCTACACCTAATCTAGACTTACCCGATAAATCAATACTTGTACGAGCAGTATTGGATCAAGGTAAAGTAGTGACTGGACAGGTGGCTATTGGAAACCAAAACTACGCGATCGCCGCCAAGGCTGTTCCTAATAAAATCATTGCAGAACCCAGTCGGGATGTCCCCATTTTTGCAGGTGAATCAGTAGCCATTTTAGTACAGGGAAGCAGCCAAGATAATCTCCAGAATTTGCTTCAGCAAAATAGACTGCAATATGCACTGGCGGGTGTTTTTGGTTTAATTCTGATTGGGGTTTGGACATATACTCTCAAGCGAAGAATTCTGAAACCAATAGGAGAAATAGAAGGAAAAATCCGGAAATTTGCTGGTGGCGATCGCTCTGTTCGCATGGAAATTGACAGCACTGATGAATTAGGGCAATTGGCTGTCGCCTTTAACCAAATGGTAGAAACAATTTCTGAAAAAGCCATCCAGCAAGAAAATGAAGCCAAGCTAGCACAGCTAATCAATAAAATTACTCCTCGCATTCGCGGTTCCCTAGATACTGCACAAATACTGAATGCAGTGGTAACAACAATGCGAGAAGCCATCGAAGTAGATCGAGTCGTTGTCTATAGCTTCGATGAAAACTGGATAGGCAAGATTGTAGCTGAATGCGTAGGTGATAATTGGTCGTCCGCATTGGGTGCAGAAATTCCCGATCCTTGTTTTGCCAGAGATTACGTTGACAAATATCAAAC
>NZ_JACAEU010000153.1:0-6239 GCF_013388695.1 Fischerella sp. | reverse complement strand
GGAGGGCATCTCGCTACCGCTTCTGGACAACGTGTAAGACCATCTAAAGGCACTGCTTTTAGAGGCAATGTTGGGTGAAGGAAGAATCTCCGCCGTTCTACGGCGGGGAGTTGTCAATCATCTATGGTTACAACTCTAGTTTCTCATACCCTTTCTCGAATCCAAATTGCCAGCCCACCTCCACGCCCACGGGCTGCAATAAAGTCTTCTGTAATCGAGAAAAATGCAAAAAAGGGCAGTTTAGCGATCGCTTGATTGTAGAAATCCTCCGTTTGCGTCTTCCCGCCTCGAATCTGTTGATTGTAAACAACACGACTAAACAGACTGATTTGCATCTGGGTAAAGTCAAACGCCAGTAAGTTTTTTTTACCTAAATATTTTGCTGGGCCTGTTAGCTTCAACAACACTGGGCCTAATTTAACCTGATTGCCGATTTCTCCTCTGTCCAAAGCCGGATCTGAAGTAGCACTGAAGGAAATATGTGCGGCTGCAAACTTAGGTACATAAAAACCCCTACCTAAAACAATTCCTCCTCGCTTTTTGCGATCGCGAGTGCCAGTGGCGAAACACAGTCGCCATTGACCAAGCAAAGATGCAAATGGATATGTTAATCGTTGTTGCTTAGCAGCTTTTTCTGCTTGCAGCAAGGCATTTACCACTGCTGCGGTGGGAGGGCGATCGCCCCCTTCGCCTCGATATGCAGCCACAGCTTGGAGAAGCACGGTTGTAAAATTTGGTGAAGTTGTTGATGTTAAATTGGGCGATCGCATAGCATTGAACCCTCGTTTAATCAGCATATTTCTCGTAGTGAGTGTTAGTAGTTAGTAGTAGCCCGTCAAGGTGAGTTGTAGGGTGTGTTAACGCGACAGCGTAACGCACCTTTTATCTGTTAGGCGGTGCGTTAGGCTTAATGCCGTAACGCACTCTACTACCTGCTGCGGGCCATAAGTCGCCAAAACTTGATGAAAACTTCCTCTTAGGCGTTCGTGAGCAACTTCCCAAGTCAGGTTTTCTTTAGGCCATACCCACAATGCCATTGAGTAAGTAGCGCTGGGGCTTCCAAAGCAGCTTGCCAGCAAAGATTGCCCTCAGAGTAGGCATGAAACGGCACTTGATAGTAATCGGGGTAAACAATACTAGAGTTAACAGTCTCTGTTAGTCGCTGTTTTACCCCCGATGCTTCTAGGGTTTCGCAGTTTTTGCGCCAAGGAATACCGTTCTTTTCAGCGGTTTTAATAAGTACTTGCCTTGCCTGGTGTTTCATCAAGTTGTAAATCGGTCTGGTTTGGATTAGTAAGTTAACGAACCGAGAAAGCAACCCTTCACCAGCCCAGTCAGGCTTGATTTTGTCGTTCATCTGATTGTTTGGAATCGAGGCAAGATAACTGTATATATTTTAGGTTTTAGAGGTAAAGTACTGTGAATATAGAATTTTTGACACAAAACACCGTCAGATAATTTATTGTCCAACCTATGAGTATCCGATTCAACCGAAAACTCCTCCTTACATTAGGTTTTGCTACCGTATCGCTAGTCAGTTTAGGTAGTACCTATCTATATACTCAGTCGAAAACTCAACAGCAGATTTCCCAAACCTCAAGTCAACCAGTTCGTGTACTCACCACAAGTTTTCAGAATGCTTTAACTGTTCAGCAAACATCTGATGAAAATATAGGCAAGCATAACACTACTTCATCTAGCAAAGAGTTGGTGGCGGCTTCTACACCTTATAAAGTTATTGATGAGTTTAAAAAATATAAATTTAGCGTTAATGGTAGTCAGGTTCTCAGTTCAGGAAAACTACCCACTGCGAAAGTTAATTTCAATCAAAAAGATTTATTATTTGTTCTCTCCAACACAAGAAAATATTACCAAGACTACGCTAAACAAGACCCAGATATTCTACGTACAGGATTGCTTGGTGCTGCCGGAGTTACTTTACAAGATACTCTCAAAACTCTGGATTTTATGATTGCGGTCTTAAAGGAAGATATTGCTAATAATCGAGCTACTCGTTTACAAGACCCTAATTTTATCAACGCTAATTTTCGAGTCATCAAATGGACTGCTTATAAACCACAAAATCCAGAACAAAAACGATTGCGGATTACAAAGTATGCTGTTTTTACCTATCCAGGTTCTCGCAAGAAAACCTCTACTTATAATACAGCAATTTATAGCTTAAAAGATAACTCTAGAACTGATAATTTCTATACCAGATACACAAAACAGGATGTTTTATCAGGTATATATGAACCAGGAGGTAAAGAATTTGGGAAAGTTGAACCCATTGCGTATTTAACCCGCGAAGGTTTAGAAGAAGCGTTGATGCAAGGAACAATACTGATTAATTTTACCGATGGTTCCAAGGTATTTTTTAATGTGGATCGAAACAATGGAATTCCTTATATACGGGGAGTGAAACCAACAGCACAAAAGCGTTATTGGTATTTTAAAAAAGTAGATGCTATTAAAGGGTATGGATATAAGATAGATGCGAAAATTTCTATCAAGCCGGGAGTGACTTTTGCTGGAGATGTTCTGAATATTGGTTTAGGTCGAGTGATTGTGATGGAGTATGGTCAAGGTAGAAACAAACGTCTAAGAATGGGAGTGATTGCAGATACAGGCGGGGCATTTTTACCCAATCTTTATCAGCTTGATTTTTTGGCAGGTATTTTTAAGAATCAAAAAGATTTTGGGAGATATATTAGTCAATTGCCTGAATATGCTAATGCATATATTTTAGTGAAAAAGTGATGCACTCACTTGAGATGCCAAATATATAAGTTTGTAGTGAGTGCTTAAGCGCTCACTTTTTTGCGTAAAAAGTAGGGATTTAAAACGCAGAGGGGCGCGGAGTATTGGTGCAGAAATTTCGCTATGAATTTATGTAATAAGGGCGATCGCGTTTTCTATTGCTGCTGCTAATTGTGGATGATAAAGCTTGGCGATCGCCCTACATGTTGATGAAAAATTTCACGATTTCAGAAGTTTCTGTGCCGAAACAAGTAACTTTTGTGCATCTGCATATGCAGTAGTTCCGGGTTTGATAGTTTGTAGCTGTTTGACAATATCCTAATTTCGGTTAATGTTGGGTTGAACGGAGCGAAACCCAATCTACAATGATTTGTCAGTATCTAGTAAATACTTCACTAACTATATTCCTCAGTCGCAATAGTACGGTTTGAATATATATCATCAATGATTTCTTCTGTGGTACGTGTGTCTTCCCAGGTTCCAAAGGTTTCTAAAAAGGCTTGTGGTGGATTATTTGGCTGTACAGTTTCTAGCTTCTCTGTTTCTTGTTTGAGAACTTTCTGAACGATTTTGACTATTAAAGCTTCCAACTCTGTTACTGTGAGAGCATTTATCGGTTGGTTTGATGTGGGTTGAGAGTTTTGCATAGAAAAAACTTCTGACTATTGAACCTAGCTTGTATAAGGATTGCCGTGTTTAGCTTGGACGTGAAGATGTCCCCTGATGGCATCTTTGATATTTTCAATTGTCTCATCTAGTGTCTTCCCTTGGCTTACACAGCCTGGAAGTTTAGGAACCTCGGCAACGTAACCTTCATATTCTGTATCGTAAGTGAAAATTACTTGGAATTTCATCATTAATTAATTAAAACCGCACATATACGCATAATAAGCTAAGAAATTATCTGCGTACATCTGCGGTGGTAAATCTATATTTTTCTAGTTAATAAAACCCGACTTTATTAATGCACTAACTCAATTGCTCGTTTCGTCAACGCCTCCGCTGTCAAACCATTAAACGCCATCAACTCACCTGCACTTGCTGTTGTCTCTCCACGCTTCCATGCAAAGGTATCGCGCTTGCAGGTACTCCGCAGCATAATGGGTTCTAACATCGCCGCTGCACCACCAGTAACACCAATTAGCGCATCACCATCAAAGATTTCGGCAAATTTTACATCATCAATAAAACCACCATCAGGTTCAGCGCAGGTATCCCAAGCTGTGTCGTGAAGACGATATAGACGGCGGGGATTAATCACAGAAATTATCTTTACTCCGATACCTTCTGTTTCCAAGAAAGCAGCAGCTTCAAAGACTGGAATTAATGTCATGTCGCCAACAACGGCAAACACTACTTTCTTATCACCAGGAACTTCTTGCAAGACTACTGCGCCATCCCGCAAGCCTTTGCGAGTCATATTGAAAGTAGTACGAATTGGCAATGGTGATTTACTAGCAGTAATGACAATTCCCTTATTTTTAGTTGTTAGCGCCCAGTCATAACAGGCTTGAATGCTGTTAGCATCAGGGGGGAATAATGGGAAGACATTACCATTCCGCATCATCGCAGCGAAATAAGATTCAATTTCCGGACGTTGGTGTGTCCAACCGTTGCGTCCTTGTTCTAATGCGCCAGCGGTGAATAATGTAATTGTTGAGGGAGTGGGACGCCGCAATTCTGCCATTGCTTGCGTCACTGTTTGCCAAATTGGTAAACCGTTGATGGCAAAAGATTCATAGGAACACCACAAACTTCTAGCACCCATTAACGACAAGCCAACTGCTAACCCAGCACAAGCATCTTCACTCAAGGGTTCGTATACTTGTCCGCCGGGATTTTGATTGTATAAGTCGTCAGTTGTTGGGTGAATAATCTTTAATGCTTGGTTGATGTTACTAATACCAGATGCTTCGTTACCGTCGGCGTTGGTGACAAGGAAGTTTTCATCTATTTGTCCGACTTTTGCCACCAAACGTCCCATCGCTGTTGTGGAAACTTTGGGATCGCCACCCAGAGAATATTCTTCTAAAGGCAATTCGCCTAATTCTGGCAAGGGATATTCAAATTCGGTGACAACTGTTTTTGCCGCCGGGCCACCGCCTGCGCGTTCCATGTTTGTTCGCACCAATTGCCAAGCTTCCAGAGGTAAGGCGCGTTCTTTCAACGCATTCATAATATGGGGTGCGTCCAGTGTATCTTTGGGATAGAGGTTGTGAGATTTTGCACCCCGGGCGTGGACGCCTGCGCCTTTGAGTTGTTTAATTATAAATACGGTTAGTTTGCCACTCAAAGCAGAACGCGCTGCTTCATCCACACCCATTAACACAGCTTTGGTAAAAGCTAGGCGTTGCCCAAAGGAAAAAGCGGTACTATCAACGTAGTCGCCTGGTTGATTTTTGTCGTCAAAGTCCTTGGCATCGACTAACACGACTTCTTCAAAACCATTACCATGCCAGTATGCCATCATCTGTTCGTTGGTTTTGATGGAAACCATACTATGGTGTTCTTGGCTGTAACCGTTCCACACCAACACTGGCAAGAAGTTGGTAACACCAGGATAAGCAGTGTGGAAATGAGCCATCGAACTCATTACATAGGGTTCACCCAGTCCGCCGTCCCCAACGGTGAAGGGAAACAGCTTGTCTTTGTGCAATAGTGCAGCGGCCATCGCAAAATGTTGCCCTTGTCCCAAGGGGCCTGCTGGTGCGAGAATGCCGGGAATGTAACCAGAAAGGTGTCCCAATAATCCGTGTCTTTCCCGAAAGCGATCGCGCAATTGTTGCACTGTATATATGCCCATGTCCTCTAACGAGCGATCCAAGAACATGGCACTATAAAATCCGGGGGCATGGTGTCCCACTTCCGTAATAATATTTTTGTAACCGAGCATGACTAACGCCGCATAAGCTTCCGCTTGAGATGCGAAACCGCCTGGGTGTCCAGAGGCTTTACTTCCGGTAATTTGCAATGTCAGGTAGCGCAAAGCATCAGCAGCCAGTAATGTTTGATACGCAGATGCTGGATCTTCTGGAGTGGCGATCGCTTCTTTTCCCGACTCTATTGCTGGTATTGCACCATAAGTTTCAAATTCCGGTAACGCTTCCCCAAAATATTGAATTCCTTCGCAAAAGTTGGGAAGCGCTGAAGTTGCTTTGGAAGTAGTTGCCGTCATGCTGAGTACCTTACTAAATCTAAGGAGACACTATAAATAAATATAGATGCTCGCCCAATTTAACAAAAATTTTACAACTTCAGGGTACTCACTATTGATTGCTATTCAGCATCCTCAAGATAAGTAGCTTCTATCTTAAAGGCAGATTTCCATGTGGTTTCATTGCACAACAAAGTATGAAAATCTTGGCGTTGCTGAATTTGGTCATGAATTATGTGTGCATACATTTTTGTAGTTCGATGCCAAATCATTGTAGAGACGTAGCAATGCTACGTCTCTACATACCCGTGAATTGTAAATTCAT